>JADGHC010000286.1 GCA_019689655.1 Microbispora sp. | reverse complement strand
GGTGCGGCTGGGCGCCACGCCGTCGCTGTGCGCGGGGCTGCTGGCCGACGCGCTGGCCCGCTTCCACCGCGACTACCCCGGGGTGGAGCTGAAGGTCGAGGAGGGCGGGTCCCGCGACCTCGTGCGCGACCTCGCCCGGGGCCAGCTCGACCTGGCGCTGATCATCCTCCCGCTGCAGAGCAGCGACCCGGCCCTGGTCACCCAGGAGATCCTGCGCGAGAACCTCGTCGTGGCCTCCACCTCGCCGCTGGGGCGCAAGCCGTACATGCGAATCGAGGACCTGCGCGGGCGGCCCTTGGTCATGTTCCGCCGCGGCTACGACGTGCGCGAGGCGACGCTGGCCGCCTGCCGGCAGGCGGGGTTCGAGCCGCGATTCGCGGTCGAGGGCGGGGAGATGGACGCGGTGCTGCGGTTCGTCGAGGCGGGGCTGGGCATCGCGGTGGTGCCCTCGATGGTGCTGGAGAACCGGCCGAGGCTGACGGGCACGCCGCTGCTGCCCCGGCTGCGCCGTACGGTCGCCCTGGCCCACCGCAAGGACGTGGAGCCGATCCGGGCGGCGCAGGCCTTCCGCGCGACGCTGCTGTCGTTCCTCGGCGAGGCGGCACGTGACGGGACGCTCCCCCAGGGCATAGAGACGCTGGTCGACGCATGAACCCCGCCGGCTGTGATCCGGGCCACATCGGCGGCCGGGCGGGGATATCCTGCGGGGATAGAAGCCGCACGCCATCGCGACATCACCAAACCCGCTGATTTCGACCAATTCGCCGGGGTAGGAGACGAACTCTTCGCGGCCGAGGCCAAGCTGCCGGGGAAGTGACTGAGATCACATCGTGGGAAGAGTGACCTTCCTCACACTTCCCGATGTGCTCGTCGTAAGGTGTGCCCCACCAATACGCGCACGGCGTGAGCAGTACGGCGCGGTCGCTCCGGTGTGCGCGGAGTCAGTGAGGGTGGAAGGTCTCCGATGACCCAGACAACGGCCGAGAGCGCGACAAGGAAACAACGTGCGCAGATCAGGGTGCGCACTCTTCGAACCGACCGATGGTGGCTTGCTCCGGCGTTCACGTTCGCCGGACTCCTGCTGTTCTTGATTTACGGATTTTGGGCGATCTTCGACAAGACCTACTTCGCCGATCCGTACATCGCGCCCTTCACGTCGCCGTGCCTGGCGACGTCCTGCCCCGAGGGGGCACGGTTCCTGGGGCTCGCCCCGTTCGGCGACTGGTACACGTTGCCGCCCGGGATCTTGATTCTCGGCCTGCCCGGAGGCTTCCGGCTCACTTGCTACTACTACCGCAAGGCCTACTACCGGTCGTTCTGGCTGTCGCCGCCGGCCTGCGCGGTGGCCGAGCCGCACGGGCGGTACACCGGTGAGACGCGGCTGCCGCTGATCCTGCAGAACATCCACCGCTACTTCTTCTACTTCGCCGTCATCGTCGGTCTGATCCTGACGTACGACGCGGTGCTCGCGCTGGTGCACAAGCCCGCCGGGCTGGGCACCTGGATCCTGGTCGTGAACGCGGCCCTGATCCTCTGCTACACGTTCGGCTGCCACTCGTGCCGCCACATCACCGCCGGGCGCTTGAACCATTTCTCCAAGCACCCGCTGCGTTACCGCTGGTGGACGCTGGTCTCCAGGCTCAACGCCAGGCACCAGCAGTTCGCCTGGGCCTCGCTGTTCTCGGTCATGATCGCCGACCTGTACGTCCGGCTCGTCGCCAAGGGCGTCATCAACTTCCCGTTCGCTTAAGCAGCACGTCGTCATAAGGATCTCAAGTGGAGCGTCACGAATACGACGTCGTCGTCATCGGAGCCGGTGGAGCGGGGCTCCGCGCGGCGATCGAGGCGCGGCAGCAGGGCAAGCGGACGGCCATCGTCTGCAAGTCGCTGTTCGGCAAGGCCCATACGGTCATGGCCGAGGGCGGCGCCGCCGCCGCGATGGGCAACGTCAACCCGAACGACAACTGGATGGTGCACTTCCGCGACACCATGCGCGGAGGCAAGTTCCTCAACAACTGGCGCATGGCGGAGCTGCACGCCAAGGAGGCCCCGGACCGCGTCTGGGAGCTGGAGGCCTGGGGCGCGCTGTTCGACCGCACCAAGGACGGCAAGATCAGCCAGCGCAACTTCGGCGGCCACGAGTACCCCCGCCTCGCCCACGTGGGCGACCGTACCGGCCTGGAGCTGATCCGCACCCTCCAGCAGCGTGTCGTCGCGCTGCAGCAGGAGGACGAGAAGCTGCACGGCGACCCCGAGGCGTACATCAAGGTCTTCGCCGAGTGCACGATCACCCGGCTGCTGAAGGACGGCGACGCCATCGCGGGCGCCTTCGGCTACTGGCGCGAGACGGGCGACTTCATCGTCTTCGAGGCCCCGGCCGTGGTGCTGGCCACCGGCGGCATCGGCAAGTCGTACGTGGTCACGTCGAACTCCTGGGAGTACACCGGTGACGGTCACGCGCTGGCCCTGCTCGCCGGCGCGAAGCTCATCAACATGGAGTTCATCCAGTTCCACCCGACGGGCATGGTCTGGCCCCCGTCGGTGCGGGGCATCCTGGTGACCGAGTCGGTCCGCGGCGACGGCGGCGTCCTGCGCAACTCCGAAGGCCGCCGCTTCATGTTCGACTACATCCCGGACGTGTTCAAGGACAAGTACGCCACGACCGAGGAGGAAGCGGACCGCTGGTACACCGACCAGGCCAACAACCGCCGTCCGCCGGAGCTGCTGCCGCGTGACGAGGTGGCGCGGGCGATCAACGCCGAGGTGAAGGCCGGGCGCGGCTCACCGCAGGGCGGGGTGTACCTCGACGTGTCCACCCGCCTGCCCGCCGCCGAGATCATCAAGCGGCTGCCGTCGATGCACCACCAGTTCAAGGAGCTGGCCGACGTCGACATCACCAAGGAGCCCATGCAGGTCGGCCCGACCTGCCACTACATCATGGGCGGCGTCGAGGTGGACGCCGACACCGGCGCGGCGTCGGTGCCCGGCCTGTTCGCGGCCGGCGAGGTCTCCGGCGGCATGCACGGCTCCAACCGCCTCGGCGGCAACTCGCTGTCGGACCTGCTGGTGTTCGGCCGCCGGGCCGGCGCGGGCGCCGCGGCGTACGTCGACTCGCTGACCACGCGGCCGAAGCCGACCGGCATCGAGGAGGCCAAGGCCGAGGCCCTGGCCCCGCTGCAGCGGACCGGCGGGGAGAACCCGTACGAGGTCCACCACGAGCTGCAGCGCACGATGAACGACCTGGTCGGCATCATCCGCAAGGCCGAGGAGATGAGCGAGGCCCTCCAGGTCATCGAGAAGCTCAAGGAGCGGGCCAAGAACTGCGCCTCCACGGGCAGCCGGATCTACAACCCGGGCTGGCACCTCGCGCTCGACCTGCGGAACATGCTGCTGGTGAGCGAGTGCGTGGCGAAGGCCGCGCTGATGCGGGAGGAGAGCCGCGGTGGTCACACCCGCGACGACTTCCCCACCATGTCGCCGGAGTGGCGGCGCAAGCTGCTGGTCTGCTCCGCGACCCCGGACGGCACGTCCATCACGGTCGAGGAGAAGATCCAGCCGTCCATGCGCAGCGACCTCATCAGGCTGTTCGAGCGCTCCGAGCTGGAGAAGTACCTCACCGAGGAAGAGCTGGCGGAATACGACGCCGCGGTCAAGGAGTCGTGATGGGTTACAAGGCGAAGTTCCGCGTCTGGCGCGGTGAGGGCGGCGAGGGCCGCCTGGAGGACTTCACGGTCGAGGTGAACGAGGGTGAGGTCGTCCTCGACGTCATCCACCGGCTCCAGGCCACGCAGGCCCCCGACCTCGCGGTCCGCTGGAACTGCAAGGCCGGCAAGTGCGGCTCGTGCTCGATGGAGATCAACGGCAAGCCCCGGCTGGGCTGCATGACCCGGATGTCCACCTTCGACGAGGACGAGACCATCACAGTCACGCCGCTGCGGACGTTCCCGGTCATCAAGGACCTGGTGACGGACGTGTCGTTCAACTACCGGAAGGCCCGGGAGATCCCGTCGTTCACGCCGCCCGCCGACGTCAAGCCGGGCGAGTACCGCATGCAGCAGGTCGACGTCGAGCGGTCGCAGGAGTTCCGCAAGTGCATCGAGTGCTTCCTGTGCCAGAACGTCTGCCACGTGATCCGCGATCATGAGGAGAACAAGCCCAACTTCGCGGGCCCGCGTTACCTCATGCGGATCGCCGAGCTCGACATGCACCCGTACGACGTGGCGGACCGCAAGGAGTTGGCGCAGGAGGTGCACGGCCTCGGCTACTGCAACATCACCAAGTGCTGCACCGAGGTCTGCCCGGAGCACATCAAGATCACCGACAACGCGCTGATCCCGATGAAGGAGCGCGTGGTCGACAAGAAGTACGACCCGCTGGTCTGGCTGGGCTCGAAGATCTTCAAGCGTCAGCGGTGACGGCCCGTCCGTGAACGGCAGGCGCCCCCCCCGCAGGCCCCGGCGGCGCCTTTTCGTCTATGTCACTCTCCCGGGGGCTGCTGCGGGAGCGGGCCGGGAGCGGCCTCGGTTCCACCCCCCGCCTGGGCCTGGAACTGCTGGGCCTGGAACTGCTGAGCCTGAAGCTGCGCGGGGTCCGCCACCGGGTACGCGTACGGCTGGGGGTAGCCGTACGACACCGGGTAGGCGTAAGGCTGCTGCGGATAGCTCACCGCGTAGGTCTGGACGGGCACGAACCCGACCATCGGCGCGTAGCCGGGGGCGGCCGCCGGGTACGCCGCCGCTTCGGGGGCCGGCGTCCGCGCCACGGCCGTGCCGCCCCGCCGTACGACGGCGGCGTGCGCCATCCTCCGCACCCGGCCCTCGAAGATCAGCCAGGTGAGCAGCGCGACACCCACGAGCACCGCGGCGGGGATGGCGAGCCAGTGCGCGAGCTCCGGCTTGTCATACTCGGGGGTCGCGTTGCGAATCTCGATCGGCACCGTCTCGGGGTCGGGCGGCTCGAACGTCACACCCGAGCCGGGGGTCTGCTGCGTCGCGTCCGGCGTCTGCTCCGTCGACGCGGTGGGCAAGACCACCTGCCCCTCGTCCTCGGGGGTCGGGCTGGTGTTCGCCGCGGGCAGCTCGGGCGTGGAAATCGGCTGCGTGGGGAGCTGCTGCGTGGACTGCGCGGGCGGATCCTGCTCCGTGGTGGACGCGGGGGGCGCGGTGGATGTCGTGACCTGCTTGGGTGTCGGGCTGTGTGTCGGCGTCGGCGTGATGGTGATGGTCTTGGTCACCACCGGATCGCTGGTCGGGCTGGCTTCCGAACCCGTCGGCGTCACGGTGATGGTGACCGTGACCACGGCGCAGTGCTGCGGATCCAGGTCCGGGTTGCACCCCTCCACGGGCGTGGGGTCGGCGCTCGCGCCGATCACCGGATTCACGGCCAGGACCGCCAGCGTGGCGATGGCCACGGACGCGACAGCCGAGGACGCGGCTCTCACATACGCCCGTCCGATCACCGTTCGCCTCCCGTCGGCCCGGTTCGCGGTCAAGCCGATTGTAGTTAGGTAAAAGCCGCGGAAAAGCCGTATCTGGCGAACGATTCGGCGACTTATCCGGCCGGAAAATCGGGCAGCAGCTTCTCAATCTCGGCGACGACCGGAAGGTCCCCCGGAAGCCAGGAGACGTCGTACAACTCGCGGGGCTCCAGCCAGCGCAGCGCGAGGTGCTCCAGCGGGCGGGGCACGCCCGCGACGACGGCGGCGAGCCAGACGCGCATCACGGAACCGTTGGGCAGCGGCCAGTCCCCGCCGACGCGATCGCCGAGGCCGACCCGGACGCCGAGTTCCTCGGCGCACTCGCGGATCAGCGCCGCACGCTCGTCCTCCCCCGGATCGACCTTCCCGCCGGGGAACTCCCAGCGGCCGCGCAGCGCGGGAGGCCCCGACCGCTGGGCGGCCAGGAGCCGGCCGCCCTCGACGATCGCGGCGCCCACGACCAGTGGCGCGCCGGTCACGCCTGCGCCCGCTTCAGTTGCGCGATCACGCTCTCGTTCTCCAGCGGCCGGGTGAAGCCCACGATGTTCGGCCGGTCCCGGTACGTCGTGACCTTGATGGGCCCACACCGCGTGCACCGTGCCTCGATCATCTTGCCGGGCGACACGACCATGCCGACATGCCCCGGATGCTCCTTGGACGTGCCGGGACCCGCGTTGAAGAAGACGAGGTCGCCGGGCCGCTCCTGCCCCGCCTCGATCCTGACGCCGAAGGGCCACTGACCGAAGGTCGTGCGGGGAATGGTCAGACCCGCGTTCCGGTAGGCCATGTAGATGATCCCCGAGCAGTCGAAGGCGTCCGGGCCCGTCCCGCCCCAGCGGTACGGCTTGCCCCGCTGCGCCAGAGCATATTCGAGGATCTTGCGTACGACGTCGTCGGGGGCGCCGTCGATGTAGGCGGAGTCGCAGGCCGGATCGGCGTCGGGCGGCAGGCCGATCTCCCCGGTCGCCGCGTAGCGCTCGGCGATCTCCAGCACCTGGTCGACGTACCAGGTGGCCCGGTTGTAGACGAAGATCGCCCTTCTGAGGTCGTCGGGCGCGCCGTTGCGCTTGAGCATCTTGGCCGCGCCGAGGATGGCGTCCGCCGGGTCGTAGACGTCCCCGTAGCCGTCCCCATCGCCGTCGGAGGCGTAGCCGTTGACGCCCGGCTCGATCTTGATCTTGGCCTTGCCGCCCCAGGTGCTGATGAGGAACTGCATCGGGCCGGCGGCCCCCGCGTAGTTGGTGCCGCTGTGCACGCCCGGCAGCGTCGAGCGGCCGTGGTTCGTCTCCCGCTTGCCGATGGCGGCCAGGACGTTCCACTGCACGCCGACTTCCTTGCCGAACTTCTTGTACAGCTCCAGGTAGTCGGGCGGGATGTCGTCCCGGGCCGTCTGGGAGACGTCCGCGTCGTTCACCGTGGCGGCCCGGGCGCAGTCCTCGGCCGCGCCCCCGCCGAAGAGGACGGACGGGCTGGGGGTCATCAGGATGATCGAGCTGAACAGCGTGGCCGGGACGATCACGGCGAGGATCACCGCGATCGTCCGCCAGTCCCGCCCCGCCGACGCGAGCCTGCGGGCGACGCGCGCCGAGGTGCCGGGCGGCGTCATGCGTGGCGGTGCGGTCACGGCGAGGTGTCCCCGTCCTGGCCGTCACCGGCGAGCTGCAGGTCGTACACCCGCCAGTCGGTGCCCGCCTTGACCACGGTCACCGCGAACTGCTCGGGCACGTCCCGCCGGCCGTTCTTGTCCGTCACGTGGCGGACCGAGTCGACGACGAACACCACCTGGTTCGCCGTCATGTCACGAATCGTCGCCACCTTCGCCGACCCTTTCGAGTTCACCTGGTCGGCCTTGTTCTGGTCCACCACCGCGGGGTCGGTGACGGTCCGGGTGAGCTGACCGGCGAACTCCTCGGTCGCGAACCTCGCCAGCCGCTCGGCCCGTGCCGCCGGGTCCTCGCCGGGCGAGAAGGTGCCGTACGCCTCGGTGAAGCGGCGGGCCAGGTCGGCCGCCGCGCCGATCTCCTCCCTCGACAGCGGCAGGTACGCGTACACGTCGAAGGCGCTCGGCGTCGAGGCCACCGGGCTCGGCTCCCCGGCCGGGGGCGCCGCCCGTGTGGCG
>JADGHC010000285.1 GCA_019689655.1 Microbispora sp. | reverse complement strand
CCGGCTTCCGCGCGGCGGGCGGCGGCCAGGCGGACCGCGTCGAGGATCTTCTCGTATCCGGTGCAGCGGCACAGGTTGCCGGCCAGGGCCTCCCGGATGTCGGCGTCGGACGGCACCCCGTCCGCGCCCGCGAGCAGCGCGTGGGCCTGGACGATGAGGCCGGGGGTGCAAAAGCCGCACTGCACGGCCCCCGCGTCCACGAACGCGCGCTGCACCTCGTCGAGCCCGCCGCCGGAGGACCCCAGGCCCTCGACTGTCGCCACCTCGCGCCCCTCCGCCTGACCGGCGGCGACCAGGCACGCGCAGACCGGCGTGCCGTCGAGATAAACCGTGCAGGAGCCGCATTCGCCCTGCTCGCAGGCGTTCTTGGCGCCCGGCAGGCCGAGCCGCTCGCGCAGCACGTACAGCAGGCTCTCGCCCTCCCACACGTCGTCGGCCGTCATCGGGCGGCCGTTCACCGTGAGATTCACCCTCATGCGCTCCCCCTGCGGTCGCCGGCCCTCACGTCGTCCCATGCCCAGCCGAGCGCGCGTCGCGCCATCACGGCCAGCGCGTGCGTGCGGTAGGCGGCCCGGCCCCGCACGTCGTCGATCGGCGCGGCGGACGCGGCCACGAGCTCGCCGAAGCGGCGCGCCACACCGGGGTCGAGCGGGCCGTGGCCGTCCCAGTCCAGCGCCCCGGACGCGAAGTCCTCGGCCTGCGGGGCGCGGCGCGGGGTCGGCGCGGCCGAGCCGATGCCGGTGCCCACCCGCCGCTCGCCCGGGTCGAGGGCGACCGCGAACGAGCACACCGCGATCACCATCGCGTTCCTGGTGCCGATCTTCGAGAAGTACTGCGGGCCGGCGGCGACCGGGACCCGCACGGACCGGATCAGCTCGTCGGGGGCGAGCGCGTTGCGCTTCACCCCGGTGTAGAACTCCCCGATCGGGATCAGCCGGGTGCCCCGCACCGACTCGGCCTCCACGACCGCGCCGCAGGCCAGCAGCGGCGGATGGCTGTCGCCCGCGGGCGAGGCCGCGCCGAGGTTGCCCGCGACCGTGCCCCGGTTGCGGATCTGCGGCGACCCGACCGTCCGGGACGCCTGGGCCAGGCCGGGCAGCTCGGTCCCCAGCTCGGCGATCAGCCGGGAGTAGGTCACCCCGGCGCCGAGGCGGATCACGTCGCCCTCGCGCGACCACTCCCGCAGCTCGGAAATCGGGGTGAGGTCGAGCAGGGCGGCCGGGCGGCCCTTGTCGAGGTTGATCTCCACCATGACGTCGGTGCCGCCCTGGATGGGCGTGGCCTCGGGCCGTTCTGCCTTCAGCGTCAGCGCCTCCGCCCAGGTCCGCGGTCGCAGGAAGTCCATCGGCTACTCCCAGGCCGGGCCGGCGTCGGGCGCGTCCTCGCGCAGCACCGTGCCCTCGATCAGCCCGTACGGCCGGTCGGCGGCGAAGAAGACCTCGTTGTCGTTGTCCAGCCCGAACGGCGCGAGGTCCACCAGGAAGTGGTGCTTGTTCGGCAGCGAAAGCCGCACCTCGCAGACCCCCGGGCACTCGGCCAGCACCCGCGAGCCCATCGCGTACAGGGTCTGCTGCAGGGACAGGCTGTAGGTGTCGGCGAAGGCCGCCAGCAACGCGCCCCGGGCGTTCTCGTACGCCTTGTCCCAGTCCTGTGAGGCGTCCACGTGCCGCCACGCCGCGTCCACGGCGGTGGCCAGCACGCGGTCGCGGGTCTCCTCCAGCGTCGTGTACTCGTCCTTGACGAAGCCCCAGAACTCGGAGTTGGTCGTGTTGAGCACCACGAGGTCGCGCAGCCCGGAGACGACCCATGACCGCGTCCCGTCGTAGTGGGCCACGCAGGTGCGGATCTCGCGGCCGGCGCGGACGAACGAGTGCCCGAACCCGCCGTTGCGCTCCCAGGCGTACTCCTCGATCGCGACCCTCGCGTGGTGGATCGTCGGCTGGGAGTCCACGAAGTGCCGCGCCAGCAGCAGGGCGAACTCCTCGATCGCCCCGACGCCGTGCTTCTTGGCGAAGGCGAAGACGGTGTTCTTCTGCGTGTCGGTGGGCAGCACGGCGGCGTTGTTCCCGCTGATGTGCACCTCGGTCATGTCGCCGGACAAGGACGTGCTGACGGTCAGGTCCTTGATCCGGTGGGCGTCGCCGTGCCGGGTCACCCGCACGACCCTCGTCTCGGCCTTGCCGTACCTGTTGGGTCCAAGAACGGGCACGTCAGCTCCCTCGGTAGGTCGAGTAGGCGAACGGGCTCAGCAGCAGCGGCACGTGATAGTGCTCGCCGGCCTCCCGGATGGCGAACACGACGCTCACCTCGGGGAAGAACGCCTCGTCCCCCAGGTAGGCGCCGGTGTCGAACACGAGCCGGTAGGTCCCCGGGCGGGGGTCCTCCTCCGGGTCCCACTCCCGGCCGAGCGGGGTCCACTCACGGATGCGGCCGTCGGCGTCGGTGCGGCCCTCCGCCACCGGCACGAACCCGTGCGGGGCGCGCCGCGACAGCCGTACGTACAGGTCCTCGGCCGGCCGCCCGGCGGCGGTGTCGAGCACGTGCGTCGAAAGGCTCACCGGCCCTCCCAGAGCTTGGCCAGCCGCAATGCGACGATCTTCGACAGCTCGCCCGCGACGACTTTGCGCTCGGTCTCCTCGTCGTTGCCGAGCCGCTCCCGCAGCAGCGCCAGCAGTTCGCCGGCGTCCCGGCCCGTCGCGCACACCAGGTAGACGTGGCCGAACCGGCGCTCGTAGGCGGCGTTGCCCTCGCGGATCGCGTCGAGCAGGTCCGGCCCGGCGTCCGCCATCCCGGACTGCTCGGACCGCGACCACGCGGCCTCCCGGCCCGCACCGCCCGGCCGCTCCCCGATCCGCGGGTGCGCCGCCAGCGCCTCCAGCACGTCTTCCCAGGTCAGCACCGTAAAAGCCGCCTCGCTCGCGCGCCGGAGCGCGTCGAGATCGCGGAACGGCCCGCGCGCGGCGACCTTCTCCACCCACTTGGTGGAGGCGCAGCAGGACCGCAGGTCCTCCCGGCTGAGTTCGCGCATGCCCGTCAGTCAACCGCCGGGCCCGGGGCGAATCCAGCGGCGCGAAGTCCGAACCGGGCGCCCTGCTCCGGGGGCCGCTTTGTACGTTATGACAAAGGGGGCGGCGGCAGCAGAGGCCGTGGCGGAGGGGCCGCGTCAAGAGAGCGTGACAAAACGGGCTGGGACGCAGGGGGTCCGCGGCAACGAGGGCGTGGCGGAAGAGGGCGGCACTACCCTGGAGGCCATCATGACTCCTACCAACCTCATCGGCGGACACGTCTTCGTCACGGGCGGCCTGGCCAAGGGCGGGCTGAAGTACGCGTCGGAGATCGGCGCCGAGATGATCCAGGTCTTCGTCACCAATCCGCGCGGCTGGGCGCTGAGCGAGGGAAACCCGGCCGAGGACGCCAAGCTGCGCGAGTCGGGCATGCCGACCTTCCTGCACGCCGCCTATCTCGTGAACTGCGGGTCGCCCACGCCGGAGACCCTGGAGAACTCGATCGCGGTGATCCGCCACACCCTGCGCCGGGGCGTCGAAACCGGCGCGCTCGGCGTGGTCATGCACACCGGCTCGGCCGTGAGCCAGTCGCGCGAGGCCGCGATGCGCCAGATCCGCGAGCGGCTGCTGCCGGTGCTGGACGAGATTCCCGACGACGGCCCCGACCTGCTGCTCGAACCGATGGCGGGCCAGGGCCGGATGCTCTGCGCGACCGTGCAGGACCTCGGTCCCTATCTGGAGGCCCTCGACCACCACCCCAAGGTCGGCGTGTGCCTCGACACCTGTCACGCCTTCGCGGCCGGGCACGACCTGTCCGCGCCCGGCGGGGTGAAGGAGACGATGGACGCGCTGCACGAGGTGGCGCCCGGCCGGCTCAAGCTGATCCACGCCAACGACTCGAAGGACGCCTGCGGCTCGAAGCGGGACCGGCACGAGAACATCGGGGCCGGGCACATCGGCGCCCAGGCGTTCGGCGAGCTGATGCGTCATCCCGCGGCCGCCGGGGTGCCCATCTGCATCGAGACCCCGGGCAAGGCGGAAAAGCACCGCGAGGACATCGACCTGCTCAAGAAGCTGCGCAACGGCTGACCCGCCGGTTCCCGTCCTGCCGGGCGCGTACGGGATCCGGACGCGGCATGGGCGGGGCCGGGCGTGCCTTCCAAAGGAGAAGCCGCCGCATGCCGGCCATGCCGGCGGGCGTCCGCGAGGTGTGTCCGGCGTGAGTGTTCCGTCCGCGGCTTCGGTGTGCACCGGTGCCGCCGCGAAGTCGGCCGTGACGGCGGGCGTCCGCGGCGATCCGGCGCCCCCGTATGGCCGGATCGCCGCGCACCCCCCGATAACGCGCTGGCGGGGCCCTTCCCCCCCGAGCAGAACCCCGCTAGGTAACCACTCGGTGACAACCTGCTCACTTTGTGATTACCCCGCGTGTCTTGCGACGTCCGAAAGACTACGAGGTGTAATGAACCGGCGGGATGGCCCTTCGGACGAGCGGTCTCTAGTTAGCGCTCTGCGGCCCGCTCCGGCGCGACGAGCGGGCCCCGGGAGACGACGAGCGGTAGATCGGGGCGCGCGATGACGCCCCGTCCGCCCGTCGCGCCCCGACGCCTGTGCGGATCAGCCGCCGGAGCGGCGGTAGCGGCGGGCGGACAAAGGCAGGAAGACGAGCGTGATCAGCAGCGGCCGGCCGATCGCCGGCGTGAGGGCGTGCCCGGCGGCCCAGGACTCGCCCTGCCATCCGGGATTGCCGAACGGCATCCGGCAGGCGGCCACCGTCGCCGGCAGCGGATTCCATTCCGCGATCACCCCAGCCGGCCCGGCAGAAGCGTGGGGGACACGAAGGTGTCGGCCGGCATCGTGAGCGGGAGCAGCGGCATTCGTGTCACCCACACGCCCCTGACCCGCGTGGGGCGCGGGGTGGTCACGCACGGGCTCAGGGACGGAACTGGCGGACGAGCTGCTCGCGCACCTGCCGGGTGTGCCGCCGGCTCACCGGCAGCGTCTCGCCGCCCACCTGCAGGACCACCCGCCCGGCGTCGAAGCGGAGCTCGCTGACGTGCCGGGTGTTGACGAGGGTGCTGCGATGCGCCCGGACGAACCCGGCGCCCGCCCAGCGGCGTTCCAGCGCCGCGAGGGACATCCGTACGAGGTAGACGGCGTCGGCCGTGTGCAGGCGGACGTAGTCGCCGTGGGCCTCGGCGTAGCACACGTCCTGCCGGGCCACGAACTTCGTGCGGCCCCCGAGCTCGACCGGGATCGTCTCCAGGTCCTCCTCGGCACCCGGAGGCGTGACGGCGGCCGACAGCCGGCGCACGGCCTCCGCGAGGCGCTCCGGACGTACGGGCTTGAGCAGGTAGTCGACGGCCTCGAGCTCGAACGCCTGGACCGCGCAGTCGTGGGCGCTGACGAAGACCAGGCGGGGAGGGGTGGGGAAACCGCCGATGAGCCGGGCCAGGTCGAGCCCGTTGAGTCCAGGCATGCGCACGTCCAGGAAGACGCCGTCGAGGCGCTCCCCGTCGGTGATCATCTGAACCATGTCGTGCAGGGCGGCCCCGCCGTCGGTCGCCGTGCTTACGTGCTCCACCCGGGCGTCCTGGCGGAGCAGGAAGGCGAGCTCGGACAGGGCGGGGACCTCGTCGTCCACCGCGAGAACACGCAGCATGGCGTCAACCGTGCCGCGTGTCCCGGCCCGCGCGCAAGGGGTGACTGAGCGGTAAGTAACGTTTCCAATACCATCCGCAACCGTCGTGCGGCTGCCTTGAGTCGACTTTCGGGCAAGAGTAGGTAGAACTATCCGAATTTCGCCGATCAGAAGCCATCTTGTCCTCCCCCAGCTGTTTACCGTGTGAGGAAGAACAGGCCCAAAGAGGAACTTTGATGAGATTCAGGGCGGGCGCGTTTCTTCCTCTCTCCCACTCCATCCAGGCGCGTGTGACGTTGACCGTGGCAACGGTGTCCGTACTCGTCGCCGCGGTGTTCGTGGCCGGCCTGTGCGTGCTGGTCCGGCACCGGATCGAGGGCGAGATCTTCAAGGAGACGCGTCGCGCCGCCACCGAGTGGCTGGCCCTGATGGAACGCGGCCGGGTCCCGCCGCCGACGCCGACGGCGCGGGTTCCGCTCATCCAGCTCGTCGACTCGCGGGGCAGCGTGACGATGGCCGGGCCCGTGGGCGGCGACCGGCCGCTCAGCATGGTCCGGCCGACCGAGGAGGACCGCTTCCTGGACGTGACCGAGTGCGCCGCAAGCGAGCGGTGCATCATGCTCACCGCCGGCCGGGTCCCGTCGTCGCTGGCGACGGACTTATGGGATAGCGAGCCCCACTTCATCTACGCGGGCACGGACCAGCCGCCCGCCCTGCGCGGGCACCGGCTGGAGCTGCTCATCGGCACCGGCGGGGCGCTGCTGGCGGCCCTGTGGACGTGGACGACCTGGCGGGCGACGGGCCGCGTCTTGCGCCCGATCAACGCGATCCGGGAGCGGATGTCCGAGATCACCGCAAGCGACCTGTCCATGCGCGTGCCGCAGCCGCCCGGCCGGGACGAGATCGCGCAGCTCGCCCGCACCGCGAACCAGACGCTCGGCCGGCTGGAAGCGGCGGTCGCCCGGCAGCGGGAGTTCGCCGCCGTCGTGTCCCACGAGCTCAAGTCCCCGCTCAGCGGCCTGCGCACCGGGCTGGAGGAGGCGCTGCTGTATCCGCAGATCGACGCGCGGGAGGCGATCGCCACGTCGCTGCCGGCCGCCGACCGCATGCAGCAGATCATCGACGAGCTGCTCTCCTTCGCCCGGCTCCGCAACACGCCGTCCGCGGCCGAGCCGGTCGACCTCGGGGCACTCGTATACGCCGAGGCGGCGGCGCGCACGACGGGCGTGGCGGTGTACGCCAGAACCGAGCCCGGCCTGCGGGTCCTCGGCAACCGCGTGCAACTGGCCAGCATCGTGACGAACCTGCTGGTGAACGCGCAGCGCCACGCCAAAAATCGGGTGGACGTGACCGCCGAGCGCGCCGGCACGCAGGCGCTGGTGGTCGTGCTCGACGACGGCGAGGGCATCCCCGAGAAGGACCGGGAGCGCATCTTCGAACCCTTCGTCCGGCTGGAACCGGGGCGGCGCCTCGATCCCGGCGGCAGCGGCCTCGGCCTCGCCCTGTGCCAGGCGATCGCGGCGGCGCACGACGGCAGCCTGTGCGTCGAGGACTCCCCGCACGGCGCCCGGTTCGTCCTACGGCTTCCGCTCCTGACCGACTGAGCCCGGGTCCGGCCCGGCACAGACGGCAGCGTCATGCCGGCCCGCCAGTCTCCGTCAGGGCGATCTCGCCGCCCCCCACCATGTCGATGCCGCCGGCGATCCCTGGCCCGACGTCGACGTGCCCGGCGCGCTGCCGTGGCGGCAGCGGGGCCTGCCGGTCGGCCGGTTCCGCGCGAAGCAGGTGTTCCTCGCAGGGCGCGTGTTCCTCGCGGGGCGGGTGTTCCTCGCGGGCGGCGCGGCGCACGCGGTCCCGCCGCCGGGCGAGGCGTCCACCGGCCGCTCTCCCACCGGTGCGGGGCCGGGAGTCAGGGGCGGGCCGGAGCGGTGCGGGGACGGGTCTTGGGGATGCGCAGCCGGATGCGGGTC
>JADGHC010000284.1 GCA_019689655.1 Microbispora sp. | reverse complement strand
GCCCTCGGCAGACGTACGTGCACGCGGCCCGTCCGTACGGCGCGGCCGGGTGTCCGCCTCCGCCCGGGAACCGGGGGAGCGCGGCGGCCGGTTCTCCCCGCTCGAACCGGCACCGCATCCGCCGAGGCACTCCCGCCGCTCCCACCCGCCGTGAGCTGCGCCGCCGAGCCGCCGGAGGGTCACAGCGGGGTGGAGTGAGCTGTTAGCGATACCATCTTGTGGAAGGCGTACATTCGGGGGGCACCAGGTGGAACGTGTCCGGCAGTGACGCGACGGCGGCCACTTCGGCATCGGAACGGCTCGCGGCTGACGCGAACACTCAGGAATCAGATCACTACGAGCGGGGACGCGGCGGATGACGAAGGTCCGGCCTGGACAGAGCCCGGCCGAGCGCCCGAAGGCGGCGGTCATGGAGGACGTCGCGGAGCTGGCAGGGGTGTCGGCGATGACGGTGTCGCGCGTGCTGAACGCCCCGGAGAAGGTGCGCCCGGAGACCCGGGCGCGGGTTCTCGCCGCGGTCCGCGAACTGGACTACCGGCCCAATTCGGCGGCGCGGGTCCTGGTGACCGGCCGTTCGGGGGTGCTGGGGGTGGTGTGCTTCGACACCACTCTGTACGGCCCGGCCTCAACCCTGTTCGGGATCGAGCAGGCGGCCAGGAACAGCGACTACCTGATCAGCATCGCGAGCCTGCCCACCCTCAACCGCGACTGGATCAGCCGGGGGATCGACCGCCTGCGGTCGCAGTCGGTGGACGGGGTCATCGTCGTCGCGCCGCACGAGTCGGCGGCCGAGGGGCTGCGTGATCTTCCCGCGGGTCTTCCGGTGGTGGCGGTGGGCGGCGGCGAGGACCTGGCGGTGCCGGTGGCGGCGGTGGACCAGCACGCGGGCGCGGCCCGGGCCACCCGCCATCTGCTCAGTCTGGGACACAGCACGGTGTGGCACGTGTCGGGGCCGCCGAACTGGATCGACGCCAGCGGGCGGGTGGCCGGATGGCGGTCGGCGCTGGAGGCGGAGGGCAGACAGGTGCCCGAGCCGCTGGTCGGCGACTGGACCGCCCATTCGGGTTACGAGATCGGCAAGCGCCTCGCCCGCGACCCGGAGGTCACGGCGGTCTTCGTGGCCAACGACCACATGGCGATGGGCGTGCTGCGGGCGCTGCGGGAGGCGGGCCGGCGGGTCCCCGAGGACGTGAGCGTCGTCGGGTTCGACGACGTCCCCGAGGCGGCCTACTTCTGGCCGCCGCTGACCACCGTGCGGCAGAACTTCGGCGAGGTCGGCCGGCAGGCGTTCCGGCTCCTGCTCGACCGCATGGCGGGTGTGGAGGACGAGGCCAGGCGCATGGTGGAGCCCGAGCTCGTGGTGCGCGAGAGCACCGGCGTACGTCCCTGAGAACCCCCTCCACCGCGCCGGGGCGCAGAAGGGTCGTGCCGGGCAGATCCTGGCCCTGCCGCGCGCACCCCGGACGGCCGGCTGTTACGGCCTCACCTCCAGCGTGAGGGTGGTGGCCGACGGCCGGAAGCGGGCGTCACCGGAGTAGGAGACGGTGAGCTCGTGCGTGCCGGCCGGCAGGTCGAGGCCGAGCTCGGTCTTGCCCCGGCCGCCGGGGTTGAGCGTGCCCTCGCCGAGGATCGTCGCGCCCTCGGACACGGTCACCTCACCGGTCGCGCCCTTGGGGGCGACGCTGTAGTTCACCTGGGCCTTCTTGCCCTGCTTCACCTGCTTCGGCGAGGCGTGGGCGGTGATGGTGGTGCCGGCCCGGGTGCCCTTCCCGAGGCGGATGAACGTCACCGAGTGGGCCGGGAAGTCGTAGGTGAACGACGCGGAGAATCCGCTCACCTCCCGCTCGACCGGTGCGATCTTCGTGGGCTCGGCGAGCGAGTTAACGGCGGCGGGGTCGCCGGTGAGCGAGGTGACGACGGCCTCCGGCGCGATCTTCGCGCCGCCCAGGTCGACCGCGGCGCGCAGGGCGGTGTCCTGGACGTTGACGGCCTTGATCACGATGTCGCCGGTGTCGCCGTCCTTCGAGACCACCTGGTAGAGCGGCTCGACGGTGGCGTTGTCGGTGAAGTCGTTGATCTTCTGGCCGTCGAGCCAGGTGGTGATGTGCCGCCCGGAGACCTGGATCTTGATCTTGTAGTCGCGGCCGGTCTGCACCGTGGTGCCCGATGTCGCGATCGACGACTTGGCGCCGCCCACGGCCTTCTCGATGGCCGACTGGGTGTTGTTCCAGCCGCCGATGTTCCACCAGTAGAAGTCGCCGGTGTCCTTGACGCCGAACATCACCAGGAAGCCCTCGGCGCCGCCGGTTTTGCGGGCGGTGACCTCCAGCGTGTAGTTCGACCAGTCCACCGAGCCGGCCGTGGACCGGGCGTCGGTCACGATGGCCGTCTGGACGTACGCGCCGTCCTGCACCGACCAGGTCCCCAGGCCGGGCGTCCACTTGCCCGCGCCGTCGGAGAAGTCGTCGCTGAACAGGACGGTCCCGTCGGCCGCGGTCACCTTGACGTCGTCGTAGCGGACCTGGGTGTTCCAAGCGCCGAGCCCGATGGCGCCCTTGATGTCCTCCACCGGCACCGGGCTCGCGGTGAACGCGCTCGGCAGCACGGTGTCGCCGAGGTTGCGGGAGAACAGGCGTTGCACGTAGTAGCTGGGCGAGCCGTACACCTGGTCGTTGTCGAACCAGATGAGGTCCGGCGTCCAGTTGACGTAGTCGACGTTGGCCAGCAGCGGCGCGTACGACGCCAGCTCGACGACGTCGGAGTTGCGTTCGAGGCCGGTCAGGTACGACGCCTCGGTCAGCGCGTTCCAGAACGTGTTGCCCTGGGAGGCGTACTCGCCGACGAAGACGTGCGGCCCGTTGCGGTCGTAGTCGTCGTAGCGGTGGTTGTTGGCCAGGAACCAGGTCGGGTTGTTGTAGTAGTGCTCGTCGACCAGATCGGCCTTCTGGTCACGGGCGAACTGCCACATCCGGTCGAACCAGGCGCCCTGGGAGGTCTGCCCGGCGTTCGAGATGATCTTTATGTCCGGGTACTTGGCCCGGATCGCGTTCGCGAACTTCGGGTAGTTCGCGAAGAACTCGGGGTAGATCTCCTCGTTGCCGAGGCCGATGTACTTCAGGCCGAACGGCTTCGGGTGGCCCATCGCGGCCCGCTTGGCACCCCAGGTGGAGCCGGCCGGGCCGTTGGCGAACTCGATGAGGTCGAGCGTGTCCTGGACCCACCGCTGGAGCTTGGCCTCGTCGGTCAGCGGGCGGTTCTCGTTGCAGCCGTTGACGCCCACCGACAGCACCGGCAGCGGCTCGGCGCCGATGTCCTCGGCGAACTGGAAGTACTCGTAGTAGCCGACGCCGTACGACTGGTTGTAGCCCCAGAAGTTGAAGTTGGCCGGCCGCTCCTCGACCGGGCCGATCGTCTCCTTCCACTGGTAGATGCGCCGCCGGTCGTGGTTGGCCGAGTACGGGTCGTACGTGCCGACGTTGGTCACGCAGCCGCCGGGGAAGCGCAGGAAGCGCGGCTTGAGCGCGGCGATCGTCTCGGCGATGTCTTTGCGCATGCCGTTCTTGCGGCCCTTGAAGGTGTCCCGCGGGAACAGCGAGATCATGTCGAGGTCGACCCGGCCGGTGCCGCGGGCCAGCACGACCAGGCGCGCCGCGTCCGTGGTCGCGCTCGCGGTGATCGTCGCGGTGTACTTCTTCCAGTCGGCCGACCGGACGTCCAGTGTGGCGGTGCCGTACACCTTGGAGCCGTCGGCGCTTTCGAGTGACGCCGTGATCGGGCCCCCGCTGGTGCGCCGGGCGAACAGCGACAGGTCGTACTTCTTGCCGGCTTGTACGGCGATGCCCTTGTTGAAGCCGGAGTTGCTCACGCCGAAACCGGTGCCCGGGTTGGTGATGTCCAGCCGCAGGTAGTTGAGGTTGTTCGGGTTGAGCGGCCGGTCGCCCGACACGACGGCCGTGCCGGTCGCCCCGCCGCGCTCGACCGTGGTCCAGGCGGTCATGCCGGTGTAGCTCCGGTTGTCGGTCGAGTTGAACTCGAAGGACCGGTTCTGCACGAGCTCGGCGTACAGGCCGCCGTCGGCCGCGTGGTTGATGTCTTCGTAAAAGACGCCGTAGAGGGTGGGGCTGACCGTGGTGCCGGCGGCGGTGGTGTCCACCTTCAGCGCGCCGACGTCCGCGGCGTACCTTTCGACCTGGAACTTCGTTCCCCTATCGGTGGCGACGAGCCCGCCGTCGCGCACCGCGATCTGCTTGTCCCCGGCGGACAGGTACACCTTGCCGCCGCCCGCGTCGCGGAGCCGGAACGCGTCCGGCGTGGCGCCCAGGCGCAGCCCGGAGTCACCGGCGACCCGCAGATATCCCTTGCCGCTCAGATCCTTGAGCGCCACGGTGCCGTCGCCCCTGTCCTCGGCGGTGACCGCGAGGCTCGTCAGGCCCCGGGCATCGGAGGCGACCACCCGCCCGTCCGCGGTGGCCGACAGGTACGGCGTGGGGCCGGCGGCGCGCAGCGTGAACGGGCCGGACGGCACGACCGTCCCGCCCTCGGCCGCCTTGACCGCGAAGTAGTCGAAGTCGGCGGTGATCGGCGTCCCGTCCTGGGCCGACAGCGCGAACAGCCCGACCTGTTTGACGTCGAGCGCGGCGGTGACCTTGGCCGCCTGCACCCAGGCGGAGCCGTCCCAGTACGCCGAGGTGAACTCGTCGCCCGACCTCGTCAGCTTGAGAATCTCGGCGGTGGAGCCGGGGCGGCTCGCGAAGGACGCGGTAAAGGCCGCCTTCACCTCCGTGTCCGTCTCGATCACGGTGCCCCCGGCGAACCCGACGTGGGCGAGCCCGGCGCGGACGTAGTTGTCCCAGTCCTGCCAGGCGAGGATGCCGGCGCTCTGGTAGTCCAGCTCGACCGGGGCGCTGAGCTTGGTGACGACCTCGAAGTCCCCGGCGGGGACGTCCATGAGGAAGATGTTCTTGGCGCTGTTGTCGGTCTGGTAGGTGTCGCCCTTCAGCGAGTGGAGCCGCAGGCTGCCGGGCTGCTCGCGCAGGGACCACCGGGTGTCGTCGGGGTTGAGGATCTGCCAGTCGGGGCCGAGAGCGGGGGCGTCGAACTGGTCGACGGCCGCGCCGGCCGGGATCGGATCGGTGGTTTCGGCCCGGGCCGGCGTGGTGGAGAGCACGCCGCCCGCCGCGCCGGCCAGCAGGACCGCCGATAAGGCCAGTGACCAGGCCTTTCTGCTCATGCGGGGGGCTCCTCCGGTTCTGTTATCGCTAACATCACGAGTTGGTCGCGGAGTGAGCGCTAACAAGCGGGATTAGGGGACAAGTTAATGGCTGCGCCGCATGTCCGGTCAATAGTGCGTTAACTCGAGGTTTCGGTGTGACCGGACCGTAACCGGCCATTGCCTTGACGCAGGGTCGTGTTAACGCTCACAGTCGTTGCCAAGCAGTCGAGAGGAGCGCGAGTGAGTCCCAACGTCGAGCGCCGCCCGCCCGTCATGGCCGATGTGGCCAGGCTGGCCGGAGTGTCGCACCAGACGGTCTCGCGGGTGCTCAACGACCATCCGAACGTGCGCGCCGAGACCCGCACCCGGGTCCTGAAGGCCATCGACCAGCTCGGTTACCGCCGCAACCTCGTCGCCCGGGCCCTTGTCACCAAGCACTCGCGCACGCTCGGCGTGGTCAGCTTCGACACGACCCTGTACGGCCCCGCGAGCACGGTGTACGGAATCGAGCAGGCGGCGAGGGACGCCGGCTACTTCGTGAGCATCGTGAGCCTGCGGACCATCGACAGGGCCGGGGTGAACGACGCGATCGGCTACCTCGCCGAGCAGGGGGTGGACGGCATCGTCGTCGTCGCCCCGCAGCGCTCGGCGGCCCGGGCGCTCGACGACCTGCCCGCGGGCATGCCCGCGGTGGCCGTCGAGGGCTGGCATAAGGGCGAGGTCTCCGTGGTGAGCGTCGACCAGGTCGAGGGCGCCAAGCTGGCGACCTCGCACCTGCTCGACCTCGGGCACGAGACCGTCTGGCATGTCAGCGGCCCGGCGGACTGGCTGGAGGCCGAGGGCCGGATCGAGGGCTGGCGTGCGGTGCTGACTGCCGCGGGGCGGCCCGTCCCCGACGTGCTGACCGGCGACTGGAGCCCGCGATCGGGTTACCGGGCCGGCAAGGAGCTCGCCGCGATGGCCGGCGACGTCACCGCGGTGTTCGTCGCCAACGACCAGATGGCGCTGGGCCTGCTGCGCGCGTTCACCGAGGAGGGGGTGAAGGTCCCCGAGCAGATCAGCATCGTGGGCTTCGACGACATCCCCGAGTCGGAGTTCTTCTCTCCGCCGCTCACCACCATCAGACAGGACTTCGGGGCCGTCGGCAGGCGCAGCATCGAGGTGCTGCTCCGGCAGATCGATTCGGGTGAGGCGCTGCCCCACGAGCGTGTCGTGGTGCCTCCCCAGTTCGTGCTCAGGGCAAGCACGGCCGTCGCCGCGCGCTAGCCGTACGGATACAGATTCAGACCGACCAGCGCTGTGCCTCAGGTGTTAGCGCTAACCCGAGAAAGGATCCCCCCAGTGTTGAAGAGGGTCTCGGCACTGATCCTGGCCGGTGCCACCGCGCTGATGATGACCGGCTGCGGCGGCAGCGGCGGCTCCGCGGACGACGGAAAGATCGTGATGGGCTTCGCCCAGGTCGGCGCGGAGAGCGGCTGGCGCACCGCCAACACCAAGGACATCCAGGAGGCCGCCAAGGCGGCGGGCATCGAGCTGAAGTTCTCCGACGCCCAGCAGAAGCAGGAGAACCAGATCAAGGCCATCCGCTCCTTCATCCAGCAGAAGGTGGACGTGATCGCCTTCTCGCCGGTGGTGGAGTCGGGCTGGGACACCGTGCTCAAGGAAGCGAAGAACGCGAACATCCCGGTCATCCTCACCGACCGGGCCGTGGATTCCAAGGACACCAGCCTGTACAAGACCTTCCTCGGCTCGGACTTCGTCGAGGAGGGCAAGAAGGCCGGTCAGTGGCTGGTCGACCAGTACAAGGACAGCAAAGAGGACGTGAACATCGTCCAGCTTGAGGGCACCACCGGTTCCGCGCCCGCCAACGACCGCAAGGCCGGTTTCGAGCAGGTCATCTCCGCCGATCCGAAGTTCCACATCATCGCGTCGCAGAGCGGCGACTTCACCCGCGCCAAGGGCAAGGAGGTCATGGAGGCCTTCCTCAAGTCCAACCCCGACATCGACGTGCTGTACGCGCACAACGACGACATGGGCCTGGGCGCCATCGAGGCGATCGAGGGCGCGGGCAAGGTGCCCGGCAAGGACATCAAGATCATCACCGTTGACGCGGTCCACGACGGCATGCAGGCGCTCGCCGACGGCAAGATCAACTTCATCGTCGAGTGCTCCCCGCTGCTCGGCAACCAGCTGATGGACCTGGCCAAGAAGGTCGTCAAGGGCGAGCCGGTGCCCCAGCGGGTCGTCACCCAGGAGACCACCTTTACCCAGGAGCAGGCCAAGGAGGCGCTGCCCAGCCGCAAGTACTGATCGGATCCGGGCCGCCTCGCACCGAGGCGGCCCGCTCCAGTGGTGAGCGGGAAAACACAGAGAGGGGCACCGCATGGGCCCACCCCCCCCCCAACAGCGGGTGTGCGGGGTCGGCAA
>JADGHC010000283.1 GCA_019689655.1 Microbispora sp. | reverse complement strand
CGCTCACCGTGGCCGCGCCCGCCAGGGCGCAGGCCCCGCACCCGACCCCCGAATGCCAGGGGGACTGGCTGCCCGCCACCCCGACCTCCGCCGACGTCATGAACGGCAAGCTGTCGTTCCTCGGTCTGCCCGCGGTCACGGTGGGCAAGAAGGTCGACTGGCACATGGACCCGTACAAGAACAGGTCCTGGCAGATGGTGTTCCAGTCGCTGCGGTGGATGGGCCGGCTCGTGGCCGACTACGAGTCGACCGGCGAGGAGGACTACCTCCGCAGGGCCGAGGAGATCGCCAAGGACTGGATCGAGCACAACCCGTACGGCGGGCGCACGACCAGCAAGTACGCCTGGGCCGAGCACCCCATCGCGCTGCGCGCCCCGGCCCTGGTGTGCCTGAGCAGGTACGTGAAGGCCGACTGGCTGAAAAAGAGCCTGGCCCTGCACGCCAAGCTGCTGTCCGACCCGAAGAACTACGAGCTCGGCCACAACCACGGGCTCGACCAGGACATCGGCCTGCTGCGCATCGGCTGCCGCTACGGGAACACCAAGTGGAAGAACCTCGCCGTCAGCCGCATGGTGAAGTCGATGTCGCTCGACATCGACTCGCAGGGCGCGCTGCGCGAGCAGGCCCCGCGCTACGCCATCTACGTGTACGACCGGCTCGGGGTGGCGGTCGACACGATCAAGGACTGCAAGATGAAGGTCCCGGCGGCGCTGGCCACCCGGTGGGAGAGCCTGCCGCGGCACATCAGCGCCGCCACCCAGCCCAACGGCTACCTGGTGCCGATCGGCGACGGACCGGCCGACGTCCAGCCGACCGGTTTCGAAACCGGCCACCCCAAGTCCACCGTGCAGGTCTTCAACGCCGGGTACGTCTTCGGCCGCACCGCCTGGAACGACCCCAAGTCGGCCTACTACTCGATCCGCTTCGGGCCGGCGCTCAAGTTCCACGGCCACGAGGACCACATGAGCGTGACCTACTACGCCCAGGGCCGCTCGATCCTCACGGAGGCGGGCTTCCACTCGTACGAGAACACGCCCTACCGGCGGTGGACGCTGAGCCCGGAGGCGCACAACGTGCCGATCGTGGTGGGCAGGAAGTTCCGCGGGCACACCCCCACCGCGCTCGTGGCCACGTCCGTGCACAAAGACCGGCAGACCTTCACCTTCACCGACAAGGCGTACGGCGTGCCGCGCAAGCGGTCGGTGCTGGTCAACCACCGCGAGGACGTCATGGCGGTGCTCGACAGCGGCGGCGGGCGGCTCCGGAACCTGTGGCACCTCGACCCGCGGCTGAAGGTCGTGTCCAACTCCGGCGGCCGGATCGTGGTGGCCGACGGGGAGTGGAAGGCGTCGATCGTCCAGCTCGCGATGCCGTCCTGCACGGCCGTGGGCGGCCAGCGGGTGGTGCGCGGGCAGACCTCCCCCTACCAGGGCTGGGTCTCGACGGCGTACATGCACAAGGAGCCGGCCCCGGTGATCGTCTCGCCGGTGGCGAAGTCGCTGCTGACCGTGGTGGTGCCGGGAACCGACCGGCCGGAGGTCACCTGCTCGGGACGCACCCTGATCGTCCACACCCCGGCCGGCTCGGTCACGCTGCGTGCGAGCGCCTCGGGCACGCTGTCGTAGCCTCCTCCCCCGACGGGAGGGCGGCGGGCGGCTAGCCGTACACCGACGAGCCGCCCGCCATCTGCTTGGCCTGCTCGGGCACGTGGCCGAGCTTGTCGAGCTCTTGGGCGAGACCCTCCAGGACCGCCCGCAGCTGCACCTGCGTGACGTCCGCGAACGTGCGCAGGTAGGCGATGCGGCGCTCCAGCTCCTCGACCACCTCGCTCTGCGGGCCGTTCTCCCCGCCGCGGTAGGCGCCGACCGCCTGGCTGGCGGCCTCCTCCGCCCGCCGGGCGGCCTCCTCGGCCTGCCGCTGCGCCTCCATCAGGAGTTCCTCGTACTGCTGGCGGGCCTGCATCACGATCCGCCGCGCGTACTCCTCCGCCTCCGCGATCTGGGCGTCGGCGGTCTGCTGTGCCCGGGAGAGGATGTTGATGGCGTCGACGTTGGGGGTCTGCGAAGCGGTGGCCTGCTCCGGGTTGAGACCGTGCTCCTTGTACCACTGCTTCATGCGGTCGATGTACGCCCGCAGGTCCGCCTTCTCCTTGTCGCTGGCCGCCATGTCGTCCGCGACGCGGTAGAGGAATGCGCGCACTTCGTCTTCGCTATAACCGCGGCGCCCGAGCGATGTGCGCGTGAACTCCTGCTTGCGTACCCGATCAGGGGTGAGGGGCTGGCGCTCGGGCGCCGGGCTTCCCCAGGTCATCTCCGCCGTCATGACTCCCGACCCTTGTCGCTCGTGAACTCGTCGAAGTGGATCTGCTCAGTGGGCACGCCGGCGTCCAGCAGCCGTCCGACGGTGGCCTGGACCATCTCCTCCGAGCCGCAGACGTAGACGTGCTGTCCGCGCCACCCCCGCAACGCGATGTCCACAGCGTAGCCGCGGTTGCCCTGGTAGAAGGGGTCGTGGGAGACGACCGGCACGACGTTCAGCCAGGGGTGCTCGGCGGCCATCTTGGCCAGCGACTCGTAGTCGTACAGGTCCCTGGAACTGCGGGCGCCGACGACGAAGTCCACCCTGCGCGTCGGGCCCTCGTAGGCGATCTGCTCCACGACCGCCTTGAGCGGCGCGAGACCGGTGCCGCCCGCGATCATGAGCAGGTCTCCCTGGACATCCGGGGTGAGCGTCAGCCGCTCCCCCACCGCCGCGCCCACGCGCAGGATGTCGCCCCGCCGCGCGCCCATGACGAGCGCGGAGCTGAGCACGCCGCCGTCGACCATGCGGATGTGCAGGTCGATGGTGTTGTCCTGGCGCGGGGCGTTGGCGAACGAGTAGTACCGCCAGACACGCGGGCGCATGGAGTAGGAGATCGACGCCGACTGACCCGCCCGGAAGGGGTACTGGTAGTTCAGCCGGGCGCGGATGACGGCGATGCCGAGCGTGCGCATCTCGTGGCTGATGATCTCCGCCTCCCACCACGGCGGAGAGGTCTTCGCCGCCTCGTTCGCGGCCTCGACCATCACCTGGGCGACCAGGTTGTACGCCTGCGTCCAGTCGTGCGCCAGCGTGGGCGTCCACCGCTCGCCCAGGAAGTGCTCCAGCGTGGCGAGCAGCGCCTGACCGACGGCGGGATAGTGCGAGGCGAGCACCTCGAACTTGCGGTGGTCGCGGCCGAGCTGCTGGAGGAACGGGACGAGCTCGTCCGTCCGGTCGACGTTGCTGACGATGTGCCCGAGCGCGTTCACGAGCTTGTCTCGCTGACGCGCCATCGACACGGGGAACATGTCCCGCATGTCCGGGTTCATCAGGAAGAGCACTGAATAGAAGTACAGCGGCACCTGGTCACCCGAGCGGGCGACGAGGTGCCAGCTTTCCTTGAGAGCCTGCGCGTCCACTCAGCCGGCCGCTTCCATGGGCTCGGCGACGATGGACGGCTTCACCTTGCCGAGGACGGCGCCGACGTCGCTCAGGATGTGCTCACCGACACCGCCGTCCCGCAGGACGGCGGTGAGGTGCTCGCCCACCTTGTCGTAGTGCGGCGAGGTGATGCCCATGCCCGCGTGGGCCTCGCCCAGGTCGCGTCCCTCGTACGGCTCCGGGCCGCCGAGGACCGAGCACAGCAGCATGACCATGTGCCGCTTCAGCCTGGGCATGTCGACACCCGCGAAGTACGGCTTCAGATCGTCGTCGGCGAGGACGCGCTCGTAGAAGCGCTCGACGACCTCGCGCACCACCGGCGCGCCGCCGATCTGCTCGTAATAAGACGGTGTGGTGATCACAGACCCTCCCATTCCGGGTGCACCAGCGAGGGGGATAACTACGTTCCGAAAATTCTCGAACCGGACGTAGTCACGTGGCTGGTCATGGTGACAGACAGTCGCTCGGCTCCCGCGGCACCGGCCGTCTTCGGCGAACGATGACAAGCCGACGGCAGGCGCCACGGCAGGCGGAGTTCAGTGCGCAGCTGTTTCTCGCGTTCACCCTCCGTTGAGCCTGAGCTGGACGCTGAGGCTGGAACCGCGGTCGGGACCGCCGATCGTGGCGAAGACCGCCTCAGGGGCTCCGCCTATCTAAGCACCAACTACACCCAAATGTCACCAAAACTCAGTCTTCGCGAGCGCATCGTGAGCACCATCCGTCCCCGGACCGGTGAAAGGGCTCTCGCACCGGTCAGGCGTCGTGCCCCGCCCGCAGCAGGCCGTAGGTCACCGCCTGCTCCAGCGCCTGCCAGGACGCCTCGATGACGTTTTCGGCCACGCCTACCGTGGCCCACTCGCCGTCCGCATCGCTGGAGGTGATCAGCACCCGGGTCACCGCGTCCGTGCCGTGGGTGCCCTCCAGGATGCGGACCTTGAAGTCGATCAGCTCGACCGCGGCCAGCTCCGGGTAGAGCTTCTCCAGCGCCAGCCGCACGGCCTTGTCGAGCGCGTTGACCGGGCCGTTGCCCTCGCCGGTCGCGACGATCCGCTCGCCCTTCGCGTGCAGCTTGACGGTCGCCTCGCTGACCACGTCGCCGCCGGGACGGCGCTCGACGATCACCCGCCACGACTCGACCGTGAAGTAGCGCCGCCGCTCGCCCTCGACCGTGTCACGCAGCAGCAGCTCGAACGACGCGTCGGCCGCCTCGAACGTGTGGCCCTTGGCCTCCAGCTCCTTCACCCGCTCGACCAGCCGCCGGGACTGCTCGCCGGTGAGCTCGTAGCCCAGCTCGCGGCCCTTCAGCTCGACCGAGGCGCGCCCGGCCATGTCGGAGACCAGCATCCGCATGTCGTTGCCGACCTCGGCGGGGTCGATGTGCTGGTACAGGCTGGGGTCCACCTTGATCGCCGACGCGTGCAGGCCCGCCTTGTGCGCGAAGGCCGACGTGCCGACGTACGGCTGGTGCGAGTTGGGCGTGACGTTGGTGACCTCGGTGATCGCGTGCGCGATGCGGGTCATCTCGCGCAGCGACTCCGGCGGCACGAGGTCGAATCCCCGCTTGAGCTGGAGGTTCGCCACCACGGTGAACAGGTTGGCGTTGCCGGAGCGCTCGCCGTACCCGTTGGCGCAGCCCTGCACGTGCGTGGCGCCGGCCTTGACGGCGGCCAGCGTGTTGGCGACCGCGCAGCCGGTGTCGTCGTGGCAGTGGATGCCGATGCGGGCCCCGGTGCCGACCGCCTCGTGCACCACGTCGGCCAGCTCGTCGGGGAGCATGCCGCCGTTGGTGTCGCACAGCGCGATCACCGACGCGCCCGCCTCGGCGGCGGTGCGCAGCACCTCCAGCGCGTACGCGGGGTTGGAGCGGTAGCCGTCGAAGAAGTGCTCGGCGTCGAGGAAGACGCGCCGGCCCTCCGCGACCAGGTGGGAGACCGTGTCGCGGATCATCGCGAGGTTCTCCTCCAGCGTGGTGCGGAGGGCCAGTTCCACGTGACGGTCGTGGCTCTTGGCCACGACCGTCACGACCGGCGCGCCGGATTCGCGCAGCGCGGCCACCAGCGGATCGTCGGCGGCCTTCACGCCCGCCCGGCGGGTCGCGCCGAACGCGGCGAGCTGCGCGTGCTTCAGGTCGAGCTCGGTCTGCGCCCGCCGGAAGAACTCGGTGTCCTTGGGGTTGGCGCCCGGCCAGCCGCCCTCGATGAAGCCGACGCCGAGGCTGTCGAGGTGCCGCGCGATGGCCAGCTTGTCGGCGACCGTGAGGTTCAGCCCCTCCTGTTGGGCGCCGTCGCGCAGCGTCGTGTCGTACACGTGGAAGCGGTCGTCGGCCATCTGTGTGTCTCCTTCGCGGGTTTGCGACTCGCCGCGCGCCGACCCGGTCACGCACCGGCCCAAATAAAAAGACCCCTCACGGACGTGAGAGGTCTGCGCGCCGGCGATGTCCTTCAGCCGGCGCGCCTGCCGATAATGAGCAGACCGTAGTACATGCTGCCGAGCAGTCTGCCACAGGCGGTCATCCTCTGACACATCGATCTCATAGTACGAGACGCTAGAGGGTGTTCGCGCAGGTCAGAGTGGTCCCGATCTAGTGTGATGGCCATGAAGGCTGCCAATTTCATCGAACCGGCCGTCGCCGCGTACGCCGCGGCGCACACGAGCCCGCCCGACGACCTGCTCGCCGGCCTCGCGGAGGAGACCCACCGGCTGGTGGGCGAGCGGATCACCATGCAGATCGCGCCGGAGCAGGGCACCCTGCTCACCATGCTGGTCCGGCTCATCGGCGCCAAGCGGGCCGTCGAGGTCGGGACCTTCACCGGCTACTCGTCGATCTGCATCGCCAGGGGCCTGCCCGCCGACGGACGCCTGATCGCCTGCGACGTGAGCGAGGAGTGGACGGCGGTGGCCCGCCGCTACTGGGAGAAGGCGGGCGTCGCCGACCGCGTCGAGCTGCGCCTCGGCCCGGCCGCGGACACGCTGCGGGCCATGCCGGCGGAGGAGTGCTTCGACTTCGCCTTCATCGACGCCGACAAGGCGGGCTACCCGGTCTACTACGAGGAGATCCTGTCCCGGCTGAGGCCCGGCGGCCTGATCGCCGTGGACAACACGCTCCAGCGCGGGAACATCACCGACCCCGACGCCGGCGGCACCGTGCCGGGCATGCGCGAGTTCAACGACCTCGTGGCGCGCGACCCCCGGGTGACGAGCGCGCTTTTGACCATCGCCGACGGGCTTACTCTCATCCGGAAGAACTGAGGCCCCTGCCCGAAGGGGCAGGCACGGGCGGGCTTTGCCGCGTCGCCGGAGGGCGCGGCAAGGCCGTCCGTTCACCCGGCGGTGATGATTCGCACCGCGGGACCGTGGGTATGTGTGGTGACGTCCGTCCCCCCGGGCACCGCTCGATGGACGTACGGCAATGATCCGGTAATAACCCGGCATGCAGGCGCGGGACACACGTTCGCCGTCCCTTCGATGAGTACGCTCGCCAAGCGATTCGCATCGGCGGATCGCTGTGTCCGGGCGCGTCTTCATCCAGCACACACGGGGGGCGACGAATGAGTTGTCGGCGCGGCGGCGGAACGCATCTCACCGGCAGGATCGCCGGTCTCCTTCTCGCCGGCACTTCGGCTTCGGCCGCGTTCATCACCGGTGTCGCCCCGCTCGGGGCCGCCGCCGACAACGGGCACGGCCAAGGCGATCGTGCCCCACGGGCCGCCGCGACCCCTCAGGGCAAGGATCCGCGGGTCCGGTCCGGGAACAAGCTGTCGGTGACCGAGCACACGAACAACCGCGGCTACCAGCACACCTCCACCAACACCGCCGGCGGCTCCTCCAATGTGCAAAACGCGCTGTGCCGGCGCTCCCGGGTGTGCAACATCACCCAGCACGTGACCGTCGTCGGCCCGCGGGAGACGGTGAGTCCCTCGCCCGTGCCGACGGTCACCGTCACGGTCACGGTGACCCCTACGCCGTCCCTGACGGCCCCGCGCAGCGCTCCGGCGGAGTGGATGCCGTGCCTGGTCCCGCCACCGCTGATCATGGTCGACGGCGGGCTCGACGGCCAGGGCGTCGGCCTGATTCACGGACTGCTGTCGCTGTCGGTCCTCGTGAGCGGCACGGCCTGCCCGGGCACGTCCGGCTGACTCCGGCCCACGCACTCGGGCCCACGCACTCGGGCCCACGCACTC
>JADGHC010000282.1 GCA_019689655.1 Microbispora sp. | reverse complement strand
GGCGTCATGACCACCCTGGCCTCGCCCACGCAGGGCGGGGCGGCGCAGGCCGTGTGGCGGGTGGACATGCCGCCCGGCGGCAGCGGCCCCTACCACGCCTGTGACGGCGAGCAGGTGTGGACCTTCCTCACCGGCGGCGCGACCGTCGAACTCGACGGCGAGACGATCGGCGTCGAGGCCGGAGACACCGTCGTCATGCCCGCCGACGTGGGCCGCCGCGTGCACGCCGACGCGAGGTCGGGTTTCCGCGCGATCGTGGTCGCGCCGCCCGGAGTCGAGGTCTACAACCCCGGCGGGGTGACCGTCGCGGACGCCTGCGACCTCGCGCCCACGGGGACGGACCGGATCGTCCCGCCCTGGGTGCGCTGACCGGGGAACCTTCAGACGGCCGGCGGTGGTAGTGAGGGGCATGAGGCGGTGGGGCACCGGATTCGTGTTCCCCAAGCGCGGGTGCTGGGAGATCAGGCTGACCCGCGACCGGGGTTCGGGCAGCGTATGGCTGCCCGTCCGGTGAACCAGGCAGGATCCCGCGTCAGGACCGCAGGTAGGCCAGCACCGCGAGGACGCGGCGGTGCTGGTCGCCGTCCTCGGCGTACAGCCCGAGCTTGGTGAAGATGCCGCGGATGTGCTTTTCCACCGCGCCCTCGGTGACGACGAGGCGGCGGGCGATCGCGGGGTTCGACTTGCCCTCGGCCATCAGCGCGAGCACCTCGCGCTCGCGCGGCGTCAGCGAGGCCAGCGGGTCGTCGCGCCGCCGCCGCACCATGAGCTGGGCGACGACCTGGGGGTCGAAGACCGTTCCCCCGGCGGCGACCCGGCGCAGGCCGTCCATGAACTCCTCGACGTCGACCACGCGGTCCTTCAGCAGGTAGCCGACCGCTCCGCGGGCGTCGGCGAGCAGGTCGTCGGCGTACGACACCTCGACGTACTGGGAGAGGATCAGCACGGGGGCGCCCGGCACCTTCTCCCGCGCCTCGACGGCGGCGCGCAGGCCCTCGTCGGTGAACGTCGGCGGCATCCGCACGTCGACCACCGACACGTCGGGCCGGTGGGTCACGACGGCATCGACCAGGCCCTCCCCCGTGCCCACGGTGGCGACGACCTCGCAGCCGAACTCCTCAAGCAGGCGGACGAGACCCTCCCGGATGAGAACGGCGTCGTCGGCCACCACTACGCGCACGGAACCTCCGCCGTGATCAGTGTCGGCCCGCCCGCCGGCGAACGCACCGACAGTTCGCCGTCGACGGCCCGCAGCCGGTCGGCCAGGCCGGACAGACCGTGTCCCTTGGCGACGTGAGCGCCGCCGACCCCATCATCCCCGATGGTGAGGATGAGCGTGTCACCGATCCTCGTCAGCGTGACCGAGCAGGACGTCGCCCTGCTGTGCTTGGCCACGTTGGTGAGCGCCTCGGCGGTCACGAAGTAGATCGTGTTCTCGATGAGTGCGGGATACCGCTCGGCCGTCTGGACGTCCAGTTCCACGGGCACGGTGCAGCGGCCGGCCAGTGCGGCGAGCGCCGGAGCCAGGCCGCGGTCGGCCAGGATCGGCGGGGCGATGCCGCGCGACAGCGCCCGCAGCTCGTCCAGCGTCTCCCGGGTGGCGGCGATCGCCTTGCCGATCGTCTCGTGCGCGGCATCGGTGTCCCTGCGCAGCTCCCGCTGGGCGCGCGACAGCTCCATCGCCAGGTGGACCAGCCGCTGCTGGGGACCGTCGTGGATGTCACGCTCCAGGCGGCGCAGCGCGTCGGCCTCCGCGTGGGCCGCGGCGTGGCGGCCCTCGGTGAGGTCGTCGATGCGCTCCTGCAGCTCGGCGACGCCGGTCAGCAGCGCCCGAGCCAACGAGGCCTTGATCAGCGCGCAGGAGCGGATGACGGGATAGAGCGTGAGGGCGAAGACCACGCCCATGACGACGTAGAAGACGCTGTCCACGACGTAGCCCCGGCCGAACCCGAGCAGCTCCGGGAGCTGGTGGTTACCCGGAATATCCGACACGATCCAGCCGAACAGCGGATAGGTCACCCCGAAGATCGCGACCGCCCACCAGGTGATGGTCACGCAGAACGCCACGACCGCGACCGGGAAGTCCAGCAGGGCGTACAGCACGTCGAGCCAGGGCTGGCCCCCGGCGAGCGGGGTGACGGTCTTCCGGAACAGACCGGCGCCCGGCGGCGAGGTGGGGTAGCGCGGCCGGGGCAGGTCCCTGCCCAGCACGGCGCGGATCCGGAGCCGCTCGACGTCGCCCATCCCCCTGGCTATGAGGCAGGTGAGGGCGAGGACGGGCACGCCTACCCAGACCACCAGCAGTCCGGCACCGGCCGAAAGACCGGTCACCACGAGGCAGAACGTGATCGTCGCGAGGGGGAACCCGACGAGGAGATAGACGGTGTCCCCGGCCAGGCGGGAGAGAAGTCGGCGCATGCCTCAACGCTATTGAGCCGGGCCTTGATCATCGATGCGGCGGACGGCAGTCCTCGTGGTAGGGGATTCCCTACCATCCGGCGGCGGGGATCTCCGGCAGCTCCCGCGGGGCGTCGCGCATGAGGTCGTGCCCGCCGTCCGGCGCGTACGCCGGTCAACGTCAGCGGTACGGCCCGGTGCCCGAGGCGGCGCAGCCCGTCGCATAGCTCGCGGAAGCACCAGCCGTCGGAGGAGCAGCCCGTACGCGAAGCGCGCCAGCCCGAGGGCCGACGCGGTGCCGAGCGCCAGCCGCGCCGCCTGCCAGGTCACACGCCGGGCCGTGGGCATCACCGGTCGGTACGGCCGCCGACGGTCTTTCAGGCGGCCGGCTGCTCCGCCTGGGAACGATCTCCTCCGGTTAGCCGTACCGCCGGCGAAATCCTCGCCCTCCGGGAGCACGCCGAGATCGGCCAGATCCGCGGCGACGGGCGGGTGCTACTTCTTCTTGCGCTTCTCGCGGATCTTCATCGTCACCTCGATCGGCGAGCCCGCGAAGCCGAACTCCTCCCGGATGCGGCGCTCGATGAAGCGCCGGTAGGTCTCCTCCAGGAACGCCGTGGTGAACAGCACGAACTTCGGCGGCTCCGTGGACGCCTGGGTGGCGAACAGGATCTTCGGCTGCTTGCCCCCGCGCACCGGCGGCGGGGTGGCCTGCACCAGCTCGGCGAAGAACTGGTTGAGCCGGGCCGTCGGCACCCGCGTGCCCCAGGACTCCAGTGCCCGTTCGATGGCGGGGCCGAGCTTCTCGACGTGGCGGCCGGTCTTCGCGGAGATGTTCACCCGCAGCGCCCAGGGCGTGCGGACGAGCTGCCGGTCGATCTCCTTCTCCAGGTAGTACCGCCGCTCCTCGTCGACCAGGTCCCACTTGTTGAACGCGACCACCATCGCCCGGCCCGACTCGATGACCAGGCTGATGATCCGCAGGTCCTGCTCGGTCAGCACCTCGGAGGCGTCGATCAGCACGACCGCGACCTCCGCCCGCTCCAGCGCGGCCCGCGTACGCAGCGCCGCGTAGAAGTCCGCGCCCTTCAGCTCGCGGTCGCGCCGCCGGATGCCGGCGGTGTCGATGAACCGGTACGTGGTGCCGCCCAGTTCGACCAGCTCGTCCACGGGGTCACGGGTGGTGCCGGCCATCGGGTCGACGAGCACCCGCTCCTCCCCCGCGAGCTTGTTGAGCAGCGACGACTTGCCCACATTGGGCTTGCCGAGCAGCGCGACCCGGCGCGGGCCACGCCCCTCGCCGAACGTCTGCGGCGGCGTCTCGGGCAGCGCCTTGAGCACCACGTCGAGCAGGTCGCCGCTGGCACGGCCGTGCAGGGCGGAGACCGGGTGCGGCTCGCCCAGGCCGAGCGACCACAGCTCGCTCGCCTCCAGCTCCATCTGCTGGTTGTCGACCTTGTTGGCGGCCAGCACGACCGGCTTGCCCGAGCGGCGCAGGACCGCGCCGACGGCCTCGTCGGAGTCGGTGACCCCGACGCTCGCGTCCACCACGAAGAGGATCACGTCGGCCAGCTCGGCCGCGATCTGCGCCTGCTCGGCGATACGCAGGGCCATGCCGGTCGCGTCGGGGTCCCACCCTCCGGTGTCGACCAGCGTGAACCGCCGGCCCCGCCAGGTGGCCTCATAGGCGACCCGGTCGCGGGTAACGCCGGGCACGTCCTCCACGACCGCCTCACGGCGGCCGATGATGCGGTTGACCAAGGTCGACTTGCCGACGTTGGGGCGGCCCACCACGGCGACGACCGGCAGCGGGCCCGAGTCGGGCTCCCGCTCCGCCTCCCCGCCGGAAAGCTCGGCGAGCTCGGCCTCGATCCAGGCGCCCTCGTCCTCGTCGTACTCCGCCGTCACGTCCATACCCTGCCTCATCGGCTGCTCTTCCGTTCTCCCCGGCCCTCCCGGACCGTCTCCGGGGCCGGGCTCGTTCGTACGTCGCCCCGCCGCGTGGCGCACCCCGCGCGGCGGGGGCACGATCAGGCGGGGCGTACGGGCGTCAGGTCCGCTCCTTCACGAGCCGGAGCACCTCGGCGATCACCTCGTCCAGGTCCAGCGGCGTCGTGTCGAGTTCCACCGCGTCCGCGGCCTTCGCCAGCGGATCGGTCTTGCGGGTCGAGTCGAGGGCGTCGCGCCGGGCCATCGCGGCCTTCTGCGCCTCCACGGTCGTCCCGTCCAGTTCGGCCGTACGGCGCATGGCGCGGGCCTCGGCGCTCGCCGTCAGGTAGATCTTGACGGGCGCGTCCGGCGCGACCACGGTGCCGATGTCGCGGCCCTCGACCACGATCCCCCCGGTGGGGAGGGAGTCGGCGATGATCTGCCGCTGCAGGGCCACCAGCCGGCGGCGCACCTCGGGGACGGCGCTCACGGCGGAGACCGCGCCGGTCACCTCGGGGCCGCGGATCGGCCCGCTGACGTCGACGCCGTCCACGGCGACGCCCGGCGCGTCGGGGTCGGTGCTCATCGCCAGCTCCGGCTCGGCGGACCTCGTGGCGATCTCGGCGATGTCCTCCAGGTTCACGCCCCGCTGGAGCATCCACCAGGTGACCGCGCGATACATGGCGCCCGTGTCGAGGTAGCGCAGGCCCAGTGCCCGCGCGACGCCCCGAGAGGCGCTCGATTTGCCCGATCCCGAGGGACCGTCAATGGCGACGACCAGACCCGACACCGGTTCTCCTTCTCCCCTTCGAATCGTCGTCCCCGAGGCTACCGGGATACCGCGGGAAAGCGTGCATCGGCGGCCGCCGAGGGCCGGCCGCGACGCCGCCGGACGCCCCCGCGCCGCCGCGGCCGCCCGCGTGTGCCTGGCGTCCTCACGGCTCCAGGTCCGCCGGCAGGAGCTGCTCGGTGAGCAGGCGCCGTACCCGCGCGGCGCGGTCGGGGTGGCGCAGCCAGGAGTCCAGCAGCCGCCAGCCGTGGTAGTAGCCGAGCGTGTAGAGTCCCATTCCCGCCGTACGCAGCGAATTCAGCGCCACGGCGGCGTCGGGGTCCGGCAGCAGCGCCCAGCGGGACAGGTAGCGGGTGATCTCGTGGTCCGGCCGCTCCTCGGCGACCAGGAACGCCGCGTTGGCCCAGACGCCGAACAGCGCGGTGCGGGCCCGGTGGATGGCGGCGAAGTCGCTGCCGTCGGGGGCGATGCCCTGCTCGGCCAGGACGTTGGCGGTCAGCCACGCCTGCGCCTCGTCCGCCTCGAAGATGATCTCCTGCGCGTGCAGCCCGAGCCCTTCGCTGAGCACGAACGACGGCCCCAGCATGAACCTGACCCACTGGTCGAGCCGGCCCTGCCGCTCGATCAGCACCAGTTCCTTGAGCATGGACTCGGCGATGTGCCCGGGATGGCCCTCGTGGGCCACCACGTACAGCAGGTCGGCCAGGTTGAACGGCAGATCGGCGTTGATGTAGATCGTCGAGCGCAGCCCGCCCGCGTAGTGCCCGGCCGCCAGGTAGTGCACGCCGTGCCGCAGCTCGCACTCCACCACCTCACCCTCCGGCAGCGGCACCAGGGCGTGCGTACGGCGGCGTGTCTCGGCGACCGCCCGGTCCACGAGGCCCGGCAGCCGCTCGAGCCGTTCCGGCGGCAGCGTGTGGGCCTCCTGCCAGGCCCGCAGCCGCTCGGCCAGCGGCCCGCGCCCGGCGGAGCCGGCCCTGGGCAGGGCCCGGTCGAGCCTGGCGTGCGCCTCCTCGAACACCTCCTCGTCCACCCAGGACACCTCGACGCCCAGGCACTCGCGGGCGTGCTCCGGCAGCGGCAGCCTCTCCCCCGCCAGCCGCCGGGCGACCGCACGCAGCGCCCGTACCTGCGCCGTCAGGTACCGGACGCGCCCGGCTTCGAACGGCGGCGCGTCCAGCAGGGCGTCGGCGTCGTCGGCCAGCCGTGCCGGTGGCGGCGGGTCCTCACGTTCGGCCTGCTCGCTCCACTCTCGCGGTCCCCGGTAGACCAGCATGGTCGCGCCGCCGTCTCCGGCCACCTGCCGGTTGACGCGCAGCGCCAGCATCGCGTAGCCGCGCAGCCACTCCTGGGGTGTCATCGGCGTGCCTCCCTTCGCGATATGGCTCCGGGGCCGAAGCTAGCCGTACGGTTAGCCGTACACCGTACGGAAGGAGGAGCCGATGCCCCGACGGGAACTGCCCGCCGTCTGGTTCACCGAGGAGCGCCCGCGCAAGCCGCGGCTGTCCCGGGAACGCATCGCGCGGGCCGCCGTCGACCTGCTGGACGCGGAGGGGGTGACGGGCTTTTCCATGCGCCGCCTCGCCGCCCGCCTGGACGCGGGGGTGATGTCGGCCTACGAGTACGTCCGCGGCAAGGAGGACGTGCTCGACCTGGCCATGGACCAGGTCTTCGCGGAGATCGAACTCGACGACCCCGCCGCCACTCCCTGGCGCCGGATCCTGACCCGGCAGCTCCACCAGAGCCGGCAGGTCATGAAGCGCCACCCCTGGCTGCCGTCGCTGATGGCGGTGCGTCCCCTGCTGGGCCCGCACTTCCTCGCGCGCTCGGAGCTGTTCTACGCCACGCTCGAGCGGGCCGGGCTGAGCGGCCCCGAGCTGCTGGCCGCCGTCGGCACCCTGACGTACTACGTCCAGGGGTACACGGCGGCGGAGATCACCTGGCGCGGCTCGGTCCGCGACTCGGCGGAGGAGAGCGAGCTACGCCGCCAGGCCCAGGACTACCTCGCCCGGCGGGCGGATCTCTATCCCGCGCTGACCCGGCACGCCCAGCTCACCGACGCCGACTTCGACGGCCAGTTCCAGCGGGGGCTGGACCTCATCCTCGACGGGATCGAGGCCCGGCTCCGCCCTTTGCGGGAGCCCCGGGACGGATGAGCGGCCGTTCGCCGCGCCGCCCCGCGGACGGCAACGCGTGCGACGCCGGGGCGCGGCGGCATCGGCCACCGGTCAGGCAACGCCCCTGGCGAACAGATCTCCTCCTGTAGCTTCCGCTCCCGCTCGTCGAGGAGCGCGACGGCCAGGCCGGCCTTGTCGCCGAAGCGGCGGAACAGGGTGCCCTTGCCCACGCCGGCCGCCGCGGCCACGGCGTCCATCGAGACGTTCTCGACGCCGTGCTCGCGGAAGAGTTCCGCGGCCGCGTTCAGCACCGCGGCGCGGTTGCGCGCCGCGTCCGCGCGTTCGCGCGGCGGCGAGGAACGCAGCTCGAGCAGTTCCTTGGGAGGGTTGCCATAACCGGACTGCGGTCCG
>JADGHC010000281.1 GCA_019689655.1 Microbispora sp. | reverse complement strand
CGGCCGCCCCCCCCCCACCGGGGCGGCGCCCGCCCGGCGGGCGGCGGGGCCCCCCCCCCCCGGCCCGGACGGGCACCGGCCGGCCGCCCCGCTCACGCACGGGCTTTCACCAGTGGCGCGCCTCCTGCAGCAGCCGGTCTCGGACGAGGGTGACCTGACGGCGCTCGGGCGCGCCCGCCCGTTGCGCGAGGAAGCATGTATTGATCGGCGGATCGTCCGGGTCGAGGAGCATCACGAGTTCCCCGGTGCCGAGTTCGCCGGCGCACAGATAGCGAGGCAGCACGGTGATTCCGGCTCCGGCGACGACGGCCGCCAGCACACCGCGCAGATCGGGCACGACCACCACGGGTGACCTGGTCAGACGCGTACGGAAGACGTGGCGCCAATACCGGCGGAGGATGGGCACGTCCTCGGCGTAGGCGACCAGCGGGGCGTCGTGCAGGGGCCCGGGGTCGTCGCGGCCGACGGGGCCGATCCGGTCCGCCCAGACAGGCGCGGCCACCAGCACGAACTCCTCGTCCATGAGCGGTGTGGCCACCACGACGCGGCCCCGCGGGCGGATCGCCGAGACGACCAGATCGAAACGCCCCGCACGCAGGCCCACCAGCAGGTCGTCGGCCAGCCCGGCCGTGACGCGCAGCCGCAGACCCTGTTCGACCAGCGGCGCCAGGGCGGGCAGGGCCAGAACGCTCAGCATCTCCGCCGGGCCCCCGAGATGCACCGGCTCGGAGGGCCGATCGCCCATGCGTCCTCGCCCGGCCACCACCGCCAGTTCGTCCAGCGGGCCCGCGACCTGTGCGGCCAGCTCGTCGGCCACGGACGTGGGGGCCACTCCCCGGGGCAGCCGTTCGAACAACTGGCGATCGAGCTGTTCCTCCAATGCGCGCACCTGACTTGTCACGGTCGGCTGGGACAGTCCCAGCAGCGCGGCGGCCGCGGTGAAGGAACCGGCGCGATAGACGGCGAGGAACGTCCGCAGCAGCATCAGGTCCAGGGGCCCACCTGCCGCCCGGCCTCCCGAGGCATCGGCCTTCCTATGGCTCATAGAGCGGATGCTATTGGTTCTCTTATAGCCGGGCGGCCTACGATCCAGCTCGTTCCCTCGCTGACGGGCAGCAGAGCGTCGTCAGCTCGCTCCACCTCGCCTTCTGCGAGGACTCCGGAAGAGAGCACGAGTAATGGCGAAGATTCTTTTTGTGATGACCGGTGCGCGCCACCTGACGCTGGCCGACGGAACCGAGCATCCGACGGGCTTTTGGGCCGAGGAGTTCGCGGTTCCCTACCGGGTGTTCACCGCGGCCGGGCACGAGGTGATCGTGGCCACACCCGGCGGTGTCGTGCCGACGGCCGACCGGGCGAGCCTCGCTCCCGAGGCGGGCGGCCAAGATGGTGCGGACGCGATTGCCGCCACGCTCCGTTCCGCCGCGGAGCTCCGGAGCCCGATCCCACTGGAAAGCGTGGACCCGGCAGAGTACGCCGCGGTGTTCTACCCCGGGGGGCACGGCCCGATGGAGGATCTGGCGGCCGACGCGGACTCGGCCCGTCTTCTGACCGAGGTCATGGACGCGGGCACGCCGGTGGGCCTGGTCTGCCACGGCCTGGCCGCCCTCCTGGCCACCGAGCGTCCGGACGGCACCTCGCCGTTCACCGGCTACCGGGTCACCGGCTTCACCAGGGCGGAGGAGACCCTGGCCGGGCTCGCCGACCGGGTGAAGTGGGTCCTGGAGGACCGGCTGGTCGCCCTGGGAGTGCGGTTCTCCGCGGGCGAGCCTTGGGCGCCCTTCGTGGTCGTCGACCGCAACGTCCACACCGGTCAGAACCCCGCCTCCTCCGCCCCGCTGGCCGCCGAACTGCTCAAGGCCCTGGGCTGACCCCTGCGCCGGCCCTCCGCCGCGGAGGGCCGGCTGCCGAGGGGCTCCTCTCGTGTGCCTCGGCGAACCGGCACCGGGGGCCGCCGACGCTGTCCTCGGCCGGGGTGTGCGCGACGAGGGCGATTTCCGATCAGACCACCGTGCAGGGGATGCCGTTGAGGGTGAACGCGGTGGGTTCGGCGGTGTTGCCGGTGTGGGTGGCCTGGAAGCCGATGTCGATGGTGGCGCCGGGGGCGATCGTGGCGTTGTAGCTGACGTTGCGGGCGCTCACCTGGCCGCTGGACGGCGAGTAGGTGGCGTTCCAGCCGGAGGTGATGGTCTGCCCGGCGGGCAGGGTGAAGACCAGCGTCCAGCCGTTGATCGCCGAGGTCCCGGTGTTGGTGATGCTGATGTTCGCGGTGAAACCGGTGTTCCAGGCGTTCATGGTGTAGGCGACCCGGGGTGCGGTCCCGGTGCCGCCCGTGGGCGACGGGCTGGGCGTCGGCGTCGGGCTGGACGAGGGACTGGGCGAGGGGCCACCGCTTCCGGCGGTCACGAAGGTCGTCACGCTGAGCGCGGGCAGCGTGACGGTGAGGGAGCCGTTCGTGATGCCGACCGGCGCCTGCGGCGCGACGTTCCTGCTCGCGTCGGTCACCCAGGACGAGGCGCTGGACGCGGTGCCGTTCGCCAGGGTGAACTGCTGGGTCACCGCCGAAGACCCCTTGTTGACGGCCACGATGACGATGGAGTCGCCGCCGCGGTACGCCGAGACGTACACGTTCGAGGCGGGGTTCGCCGTCGCCTCGATCCGTACGTATCCCGGGCGGACGAACCTGGCGAACTGCGCCATCACGGCGCCGCGTTTGCTGATCTGGCCGTCCTCCCGCATGGGGCCGTAGCTGCGCCGGATATACCACCAGACGTACGCCTGGAACTCGGCGTCCACCATGGCGTGGTGGATGTGCTCCCCCACGTCGAGCGCCTGCGGCCACAGGTCGGCCGAGTCGGAGCTGTTGGGGTAGTAGACCTCGGTCATCCACAGCTCCTTGCCCGCGCCCTTCTGCTTGAAGAGGGGGTAGGGGAAGTTCGAGTACGGCGTGCCGTACAGGTGTGCCCCGATGATGTCCACGTTGGCGAGTGCCACGGAGTCGTTGAGTATCGGGTCCGACATGCTCTTCACGTACTGGAAGGACTCGGGCGCGATGACCCTGGTGCCGATCACCCCGGCGTTCTCCCGCAGGAACCGGACGATCTCATCGGCCGTCCACCACGTCCAGTCGTACGCGTAGTCGGGCTCGTTCTGCACGGATATGCCGTACAGGTTCACCCCGTTGTTCCGCATGTATGTGACGAAGCTGTTCAGGTGCTGGGCGTAGGCGGCGTACGCGCTGTACTTGAGGCGTTTGGCGTTGGTCTGGCTGCCGCGGACGAACGTCTCGGTCATGCTCGCGGGGGGATTCCACGGCGACGCGATGACGGTCGCCCCGAGCTCGACCGCGCGCTGCGCCGTCGCCAGGTCGCGGCTCCAGTCCGACTGGTTCTCCCCGACGGGGATGCGCAAGACGGTGAACCCCAGCTTGCCGTCGCCGTTGCCGAACGCCGTCTCGCGCTGGGCGGCCGTCAGGTCGCCGATCCAGGCCGCGTGGGCCATGCCGCCGAAGCCCCGGATCGTCTGGCGCTGCGCCGACGGGTCGATGACCGCGGTGGCCGCCGCGGCCTCCGTGGCGTCCAGGACCGACGTCGCGGCCGTGATGACCGGCAGGGTCCCCAGGGTCGCCAGGACGGACCTCCGGCTCAGCAACCTCCGCTCGCCGCTCACACGCTCGTTGCGGTCGCGGGTCATGTCTCCTCCTCCTGGTCGTCGGTGCCCCGCGAGCGTGTTATCGCTAACACTTCCCGGCCTGACCGACGCCCGGGGATTGCCACGGTTCCTCGTCCGGCCGGGCACCGGGCGCGACAGGGAGGCAGCGGACCGCTCAGGGTGATCGCAGGTGATACTCCAGCGGAGTGTGGGTGCGCCCTCGGCAGGGGGTCAAGCACGAGGCGGGCCGCGAGCGGGCGAACTGCCGGGATGGCGCGCCGGCCGGTGAACGTTTCAGGTCGGCACCCCGAGCGCTCTCACCGGCTCACCCGGTTGGGGCGGCACCGCCGGGCCGTGCGGCGCCCCCGCGCCCGCATGACCCGGCATGCCCCTCCGCGTCCGTCCGACCCGGTGTGCCGCCCCGCGCCCGTGCGACCCGGTGTGCCGCCCCGCCGTGCGTACGCGGCTCGGTGAACGTGACTCAGCGGTGGGCCAGGAAGTCGCGCGCGGCGCGCCGGCCGCCGATCCGCTCTTTGAGCACCGGCCCCCACGTGAGCTGCACCAGCCGTACGGCGAGCACTCCGAGCACGCCCACCTCGGCGGTCAGGAGCAGCCGCTCCACCAGCCCGATCATGACGCCGTGGCCGGGCAGCGCGACGTACGTGACGGCCGCCAGGCCGAGACCGGAGGCGAGCGCCAGCCACTCCAGCGGCCGGGCGACGGCCTTCCACCGCTCGTCTTGTCCCAGGCGGCCCACCAACTGGATGGCGGCGGCGGGCACGCTCACGAAGGCCGCCGCCGACAAGGCGCCGTGGATGCGCCCTTCCAAGGCCGTGCCCGACGGGACCACGGCCGCGCCGATGAGCGAGACGCTCCACAGGCCGATCAGCCGGCCGGGCCAGCCGTGCACCGGCGCGTCGAGCGCGCGCATCCCGGCCAGCAGCGCGAGCGAGGCCAGGCCGAGCACGGCCATGGCCGCCTCGATGGCGCCGCCCCCGTCGCGGGCGGCGTACTGGCTGATCGTCATGGAGACGGGGTCGAGGGAGGAATCCCCGCCCACCTGCGCCGCCACCACGGTCACCACCGCGAGCAGGATGCCGCCGCCGGCGAGCAGGGGATAGCACCTCTTGACCATGAAGTGAGGATCCCGCGTACGGCCCGTTTCTCACATCCGGGACAACGCGTAGTTCCCCCCGAAAAGGAGTCAGGGTCGTCTCAGGGTGGGGCCCACAGGTTCGGCGCGGCCCTCGGGGGAACGCGACCCGGGCCCCACCTCGGACGGCTACGCCCGCGCGGCCTCGTGGTAGCGCTCGCGCAGGCCGGGCGTGGGATCGGCCTCGTAGCGCTCGGCGGCGCCCGTCTCCCACGCCGGCGGTTCCGGCGTCCCCGACAGCAGCCAGGCGGCCTGCCGTGCCGCGCCGTCCGCGACGTACTCGCCGGGGGTGGGCACGAGCACCGGACGCCCGAAGACGCTCGGCGCGATGCGGCGCACCGCCTCCGAGCGGGCCCCGCCGCCGATGAGCAGCACCCGCTGCGGCTCGAGGCCGAGGGCGTCCAGCGCGTCGGCGAGCCCGCACAGCATGCCCTCGACCGCAGCCCTGGCCATGTGCTCCGGCGTGGCGTTGCCCAGCCGCAGGCCGTGCAGCGAACCGGTGGCGTCGGGCAGGTTCGGGGTCCGCTCCCCCTCCAGGTAGGGCACGAGCACCAGCCCGTCCGCGCCCGCCGGCGCCCGCAGGGCCAGGTCGCTCAGCTCCTGGGGCGTGACCCGGAGCATCCGGGCCGCCGCGTCCAGCACCCGTGCCGCGTTCAGCGTGCAGACCAGCGGGAGATAACGGCCGGTGGCGTCGGCGAACCCCGCGACCGCCCCGGACGGGTCGGCGGACGGCGCCTCGGAGACGGCGAACGCCGTGCCCGAGGTGCCGATGGACACCACCACGTCCCCGGGCCGCATGCCGACGCCGAGCGACGCCGCCATGTTGTCGCCGGTGCCGGGGGCGAGCAGCGCGCCGCTCCCCTCGGCCGTACCCGCCTGTTCGGCGGGGCCGAGGACGCGCGGCAGGTCCGGCACCCGGCCCATGGCGAGTTCCAGCAGGTCGGTCCGGTACTCCCCGGTGGCGGGCGACCAGTAGCCGGTGCCGGAGGCGTCACCCCGGTCGGTCGTGATCGTGTCCGGCCGCCCGGCGAGCCGCCAGGTGAGCCAGTCGTGCGGCAGGCAGACCGAACGCGTACGGCCGGCGTTGTCCGGCTCGTTGCGGGCGAGCCAGCGGAGCTTGGTCACCGTGAAGGACGCCACGGGGACGCTCCCGACGGCCTCGGCCCACGCCTTCGGCCCGCCCAGCTCGGCGACCAGGTCGGCCGCCGCCCCGGCCGAGCGGGTGTCGTTCCACAGCAGGGCGGGCCGGACCACCTCGCCGTGCTCATCGAGGCAGACCATGCCGTGCTGCTGGGCCGCCACGCTCACCGCCGCGACGTCCGCCAGGCCGCCCGCCTGCTCGATCGCGCTGTTCAGCGCGTTCCACCAGTGCTCGGGGTGGACCTCGGTGCCGTCCGGATGGGAGGCGCGGCCCTCGCGTACGAGGGCCCCGCTCTCCGCGTCCCGGATGACGACCTTGCAACTCTGGGTCGACGAGTCGACCCCCGCGACCAGCGTCACAGTCGTCCCTCCACTCTCACCGCGCAGGTCAGCCGCGCACGCCGAGGAGGTGCTCGAGCGCGAGCTGGTTGAGCCGGGTGAAGTGGTAGCCGCGCGCGGCCACCTCGTCCACGTCGATCGACTCGGCGAGGATGTCCTCGTACGTCTCGCCCTCGGCCAGGGTCGGCTGGGCCAGCTCGGTGAGCTTGCTGGCGGCCAGCGCCTCCTGCACCTCGGGGTCGGCGCGGAAGGCCTTCGACTTCTCCTTGAGGATGAGGTAGGTCCGCATGTTCGCGGCGGCCGACTGCCAGACGTCTTCCTTGTCCTCGGTGCGCAGCGGCTTGTAGTCGAAGTGGCGCGGGCCGTCGTAGCCGCCGTTCTCCAGCAGGTCGACCAGGAAGAACGCGCTCTTCACGTCGCCGTGGCCGAAGACGAGGTCCTGGTCGTACTTCGGGCCGTGCTGGCCGTTGAGGTCGATGTGGAACAGCTTGCCGTGCCACAGCGCCTGGGCGATGCCGTGGACGAAGTTCATCCCGGCCATCTGCTCGTGGCCGACCTCGGGGTTGAGGCCCACCATCTCGGGGTGCTCCAGCGAGTTGATGAAGGCCAGGGCGTGGCCGATCGTCGGCAGCAGGATGTCGCCGCGCGGCTCGTTCGGCTTGGGCTCGACGGCGAAGCGGATGTCGTAGCCCTTGTCGATCACGTACTGGCACAGGAGGTCGAAGCCCTCCTTGTAACGGTCGAGCGCGACCCGCACGTCCTTGGCGGCGTCGGACTCGGCGCCCTCCCGGCCGCCCCAGCACACGTACGTCTTGGCGCCGAGCTCGGCGGCGAGGTCGAGGTTGCGCATGACCTTGCGCAGGGCGTACCGCCGGACCTCGCGGTCGTTGCTGGTGAAGGCGCCGTCCTTGAAGATCGGGTGGGTGAACAGGTTGGTCGTGGCCATCGGCACCTTCATGCCGGTATCGGCCAGCGCCTTCTTGAACTTCTCGATGGCCTTGTCGCGGTCCGGCTCCACCGCGAGGAGGTCGTCGTCGTGGAAGGTCACACCGTACGCGCCGAGCTCGGCCAGGCGGTGAACGGTCTCGACCGGGTCCAGCGGGGCCCGGGTGGCGTCGCCGAACGGGTCGCGCGCCTGCCAGCCGACGGTCCACAGCCCGAACGTGAAGCGGTCCTCGGGAGTGGGGGTGTACATGTGTCGCCTCCGAATTAGTCTATGTTGTGGACTAAATATCGGACGCGACAAGCCGCAGGGTCAAGAGGGTGTGTCCGCGTTCTCACGCCCCGGCTGTGGACAATGTGACGGCGCGGGCCGTACGGCGTGAGGCGCATGGAGGGTGCGATGACGCGACCGGCAGGGCGTGGCGCGGAGCG
>JADGHC010000280.1 GCA_019689655.1 Microbispora sp. | reverse complement strand
CCGGTCTCCGGCGTGCACCGCCTGGCCCGCACCTCCACCCTCGTCCGGCTGGTCATGGATGCGGACGGGCAGGTGCTGGACATGGGCCGCAAGGTCCGGTTGGCGACTCCGGCGCAGCGCAGGGCGATCTTCGCCCGGTACGCCACCTGCTGGGTCGACGGCTGCCCGCTGCCCGCCACCATGTGCCAGATCGATCACGCCGACAACTGGAGCAGCGGGGGGTTGACGGATTTGAAGCTGCTGGGGCCGGCGTGCCAGTTCCACAACCGGGACCGGTACCGGTATCCCGAGCGCTACACCCGCCGCAAGGTCGGCAAAGACCGCTGGGCCTTCACCTACCACCGCCTCGGCGCAGCCCGGCGGCCATGAACCACGGTCAGAGGAGCGGCGCATACAGCCAGACGGCCGGGGCGGCGCACGCAAAACGGTCGGAGGCGGCTCACGACCCAGGCGACCGGGGGCGGTTGCGTGGCCGGCCGGACGGGCGTCGCGGCTAACGCCGGCTTATGGATGTCGACCCAACGCGGTGCTGAGCAGGCGTGGCCGGAGCTTGATCCATAAGTGCGGGCAATAGATCCGCCGTGATGAGAGCGGCCGAGGGGAGGATGCGGGCGACCTGTTTGTCGAACGAGGAGTGGTGATGACGTCGTCTTTCCCCGCATCGACCGTGCTGGGGTATCCCCGGATCGGGCCTGATCGGGAGTTGAAGCGGGCGCTGGAGGCGTACTGGGAGGGACGTTCCGGCCGCGCGGAGCTGGAGGAGACCGCGCGGCGCCTGCGGGAGAGCACCTGGCGGCGGCTGGCGGCGCTCGGCCTGGAGGGTCTGCCGTCGAACACCTTCTCCTACTACGACCAGGTGCTCGACACGGCGGTGCTGCTGGGTGCGGTGCCCGAGCGCTACCGGCAGGACGACGACCTGGCCACCTACTTCGCGATGGCGCGGGGCGCCGAGGGACTCGCCCCGCTGCGCATGACCAAGTGGTTCGACACCAACTACCACTACATCGTCCCGGAGATCGGGCCGGACACGGCGTTCTCCCTGGACGCCGCCAAGCCGCTGGGCGAGGTACGCGAGGCCCGGGCGCTGGGGCTGGAGACCCGGCCGGTGCTGGTCGGGCCGGTGACGTTCCTGCTGCTGGCACAGGCGGAGCCGGGCAGCCCCGACGGCTTCGCCCCGCTCGACCGGCTGGACGACGTGGTCGAGGTGTACGCGCGCCTGCTGGCCGAGCTGGCCGCCGAGGGCGTCGCGTGGGTGCAGCTCGACGAGCCCGCGCTGGTCGCCGACCGCACCCCCGCGGAGCTCGCCGCGGTCGAGGCGGCGTACGGTCGGCTCGGACGGCTGGAGAACCGGCCGGCGCTGCTGGTCGCCGCCTACTTCGGGGACCTCGGTGACGCGCTGCCCGTGCTGGCCGGGACACCGGTCGAGGCCGTCGCGCTCGACCTCGTCCGGGGCACGGCGCACGGCGTGGAGGCTCTGGCCGGCAAGACGGTCGTCGCCGGTGTGGTGTCGGGCCGCAACGTGTGGCGCACCGACCGGGACCGGGCGCTGGCCACGCTGCGTGCCGTACGTGAGCGTGCCGGGCGGGTCGCGGTGAGCACGTCGTGCTCGCTGCTGCACGTGCCGTACGACGTGGAACGGGAGACCGGGCTCGACCCCGCGCTGCGGGCGCGGCTGGCGTTCGCCGAGCAGAAGGTCGCCGAGGTGGTCGAGCTGGCGGGCCTGCTGGCCGCGCCGGGGGACCTCCCCGGTCAGCCCCCCGCGCCCGCCGAAGACGGTCAGCCCGCCGCGCCCGGCCGGCCGCAGACCTCACCGCCCGGGAGCCCGTCCGGGAGCCGGCCCGAGGGCCGTGCGTCGCAGGGCCGCGCCCCCTACGCCGTACGGGCCGCGGCGCAGGCCGAGCGCCTGAAGCTGCCGCTCCTGCCGGTCACCACGATCGGCTCGTTCCCGCAGACGGGCGAGTTGCGCCGGGCCCGGGCGGCGCTGGCGGCCGGGGAGATCGGCGAGGCGGAGTACGAGAGCATGGTCCGCGCGGAGATCGAGCGCGTGATCGCACTGCAGGAACGGCTCGGGCTGGACGTCCTCGTGCACGGCGAGCCCGAGCGCAACGACATGGTGCAGTACTTCGCCGAGCACCTCGACGGCTTCGCCGTCACCCGGCACGGCTGGGTCCAGTCGTACGGCTCGCGCTGCACCCGGCCGCCCATCCTGTACGGCGACGTGCGGCGGCCCGAGCCGATCACCGTCCGCTGGGCGCGGTACGCCCAATCGCTGACGAGCAAGCCGGTCAAGGGCATGCTCACCGGACCGGTGACCATCGTGGCCTGGTCGTTTGTCCGTGACGACCTGCCGTTGCGCGAGGTGGTCTTCCAGGTCGCCGACGCCGTACGGGAGGAGGTGCGCGACCTCGAGGAGGCGGGCATCGGCGTCATCCAGGTCGACGAGCCCGCGCTGCGCGAGCTGGTGCCGCTGCGGCGTGCCGAGCAGGCCGAGTACCTGGAGTGGGCCGTGGAGGCCTATCGATGGGCCACCTCGGGCGCGAGCGAGCACACCCAGATCCACACGCACCTGTGCTACTCCGACGCCGATCAGATTCTCGCCGCGATCGACGCACTCGACGCCGACGTCACGAGCATCGAGTCGGCGCGCTCGCGGGGGCGGGTGCTCGGTGTGGTCGGCGGCTTCTCCCGGGGCCTCGGGCCGGGGGTGTACGACATCCACTCGCCGCGGGTGCCGGACGCCGACGAGGTGGAGCGGCTGCTGTCCGAGGCGCTGCGGACGGTGCCCGCCGACCGGCTGTGGGTGAACCCCGACTGCGGCCTGAAGACCCGCTCGTACGAGCAGGTCGAGGCCGCCCTGGCCAACGTGGTGGAGGCCGCCTCCCGCCTCAGGCGGCGTCACTCCTGACCCCGGGCGGCTCAGCGGGGCTTGGCGGAACCCCGGGGGATCACCAGACCGGACTCGTAGGCGAAGACCACGAGCTGGGCGCGGTCGCGTGCGCCCAGCTTGGTCATCGCCCTGCTGACGTGGGTCTTCGCGGTGAACGGGCTGATCACCATGTGTGCCGCGATCTCCTCGTTGGTGAGGCCGCGCGCGACCAGGGCGACGACCTCCCGTTCCCGGTTGGTGAGCGCGTCCAGGGCGGCCGTCGGCACGGCCTCCGGCGGGCGGGAGACGTACTCGCTGATGAGCGTCCGGGTGACCGCCGGGGACAGCAGGGCGTCGCCGCGCGCCGCGACCCTGATGGCCTGGAGAAGCTCCACCGGATCGGTGTCTTTGAGCAGGAAGCCGCTCGCTCCCGCCCGCAGCGCGTCGAAGACGTACCGGTCGAGCCCGTAGTTGGTCAGGATCACCACGCGGGTGGCGGCCAGGCGGGGGTCGGAGGCGATGCGGCGGGTCGTCTCGATGCCGTCCATGACCGGCATCTGGATGTCCACGAGCGCGATGTCGGGGACGTGGCGTACGGCCAGCTCCAGTCCCTCGCGGCCGTCGCCCGCCTCGCCGACCACCTCCACGCCTTCCTCGGCGTCGAGCAGTGCCCGGAACCCGGCCCGGATGAGCGCCTGATCGTCCACGAGCAGCACCCGGATCACGCCGCCCCCTCCCCGCCGGCGAGCGCGGCCGCGGGCTCCCCGGTCGAGGGGGACGCGGCCGCGGGCGACGACTCGGACGGGAGCGGCAGCTCGGCGTGGACGGTGAAACCGCCATCCGGTCCCGGGCCGGTCCGCAGGCACCCGCCGAGCGCGGACACCCGCTCCCGCATGCCGGTGAGCCCGACGCCCACGCGGCCCGCTTCCCGCCGTGCCGCGCCACCGGACGGCTCCCGGCCGTCGTCCTCGACCCGTACGACGAGGGTGCCGGGCAGGTAGTCGAGGTGCACGGACGCCGAGGTGGGGCTGCAGGCGTGCCGCGCCACGTTGGTGAGCGCCTCCTGCACGATCCGGTAGGCGGCCAGGTCGACGTCGGGCGGCAGCGCACGGGGTGTGCCGGTGACCGTCAGCGAGGCGGGCACGCCCGACAGCCGCGCCCGCTCGACCAGCTCTCCGATCCGGTCGGCCCTGGCCTCGCCGGGGGCGTCGTCCTCACCGGGTTCGCGCAGCACCTCCAGCGTCGCGCGCAGCTCCCGCATGGCGTCGGCGCTCGCGTCCTGGATGGCCAGCAGTGCGGCCGGCACCTCCTCGCCCCGTTTGCGCGCCAGATGGACGGCCACCCCGGCCTGCACCTTGATGATCGAGATGCTGTGGGTGAGCGAGTCGTGCAGTTCCCTGGCGATGCGCAGCCGCTCCTCACCGGCCCGGCGCCGTGCGACCTCCTCGCGGGTGCGCTCCGCCTCGATGGCGCGCTGCTCGGCCTGGCGCAGGTACGCCTGGCGCTGTCGCGTGACGACTCCCGCCACGATGGCGGCCACGAACCAGCCGATCTGCAGGCCGAGCCGGTCCACCACCTCGCGTGGGGTCCGCGCCCCGAGATCCGACAGCTCCGCCAGCAGGACACCCGTGAGATAGGCCGCGCTCACCGCCGCCGCCGGTACGCGCCGGCCGGCGGTAGCCGCCGAGTACACGGTGACCAGGATGGGGACGGTGGTCGCGGTCTCGGGCTGCACCCGCAGGGCGTAGGCCAGCATGCAGGCCGCGGAGACGATGAGCGCCGTCACCGGCGCCGTGCGCCGCACGATCAGGGCGGCGGCTCCGCCGATCAGGAGCAGGTAGCCCGCCACGCCCACCTGCGCGGGGCCGTCCAGCGAACCGGGAAGCAGGGTGCTGCCCGCCAGCAGCACCGCCACGGCGGCCGCGATTGCGGCGTCCACGGCGTACGGCCCGGGGGACGCCGAAGGGTCGCGGGACGCCAATGGACCGGAGGTCACCTGCCGCGCGCGATCACCGCCCATGTTCGAAGCGTAAACCGTGCCCGATTCGCCGCGCATCATCCCGGCGGACAGGTCCGGGACTACTCCCGCCGGAGTACGGCGGGCCGCCGCCTGCTGTGCCGCGAAGCGGCCCCGAACGCCTTCCGCCGTACGACGACGGGGCGGACGGCACCGGGCAGGATCGGGCCGCATGACAGCACGACCGACGGGGAGGCCGAGATGCCGGCGCCGTACCGCTACGTGACCCCGGTGCCCACAGAGGCGGCGAAGGGGCTGATCGCCGAGGTCTACCACCAGATCGCCCGCGATTTCGGCATCGCCCGCATGCCGCTGTTCATGACGTTGTCCCCGGCTCCCGAGGTGCTCGCCGCCACGTGGGCGGTGCTGCGCGAATCGCTGCTCGCGGGGCGGGTGCCCAGGGCGGCCAAGGAAGTCGTCGCCGCCGGGGTCTCCCTCGCCAACCGGTGCCCGTTCTGCGTCGACGCGCACACCGTGCTCCTGCACGCGACCGGCGAGCACGGACTGGCCGAGGCGGTGGCCCGCGGGGACACGCCGTCCGATCCGGAGTACGCCCGGCTGCTTGCCTGGGCCACCGGCACGGCCACGGCGGGGCAGGCGCCGCCGTGCCCGCCGGATCAGGCGGCCGAGCACATCGGCACGGCTCTCGCCTTCCACTTCATCAACCGCATGGTGTCGTCGCTGCTGACCGACGACCTCCTGCCGGCGGGCCTGCAGCGGTCCCGGCTCGTCCGCGGGCTGAGCGGCAGGGCGCTCGCCAGGGCGGTACGCCGCGTGCTGCCGCGGGGGGAGGCGCTGCCCCTGCTGCGGGAGCTGCCCTCGGGCCGGGCGCCGGACTGGGCGGCCGGAACACCGATCGGCGCCGCGTTCGCCGCGCTGTACGCGGGCGCGGGGGAAGGGGCCGCCCTGCTGGGTGAGGAGGCCGGGGAGGTGGTCGTGGACGCGGTCGCGGCGTGGGACGGCGGCCATCCGCCGCTGCACGGCTGGCCCGGTGCGCTGGAGGATGTCGCGCCCGCGCGGCGCCCGGCGGCCCGGCTGGCCCTGCTGGCCGCCCTGGCGCCATACCGGGTGACCGACGCCGACGTCGCCGCCTGGCGGGAGGCCGGCGGCGGCCGGTCCGACGCGGATCTCGTGCGGCTGCTGGCGTTCGGGGCGATCACCGCCGTCCGGCGGATCGAGGCGGCACTCGCCGTGCCCGCTTCATGACCCGGAGGCCGGCGGGACCTGCAGTTCGCCGGACCAGATGGTCACGGCGCGCCCGGCGAGCTCGACCCGGTCGCCGCGCAGGGTCGTGCGTACGGTCCCGCCGCGCCGTGACAACTGCTCCCCGGTGAGGGTGTCCCGGCCGAGCTTGGCCGACCAGTACGGCGCGAGCACGCAGTGGGCCGAGCCGGTGACCGGGTCCTCCGGCACGCCCACCCGGGGGCCGAAGAACCGGGACACGTAGTCGGCGGAGGTGCCCTCGCCGGATGCCGTCACGCAGACACCCCTGGCCTCGACCTCGGCCAGGCGCGCCATGTCGGGGTCGGCGGCCCGCACCTCGTCGGCCGAGCCGACCTCGACCAGGACGTCGAACCGGCTGCGCCCGGTCCACAGCGGCGTGACGCCGAGGGCCTCGGTGAGGCCGTCCGGAGGCGGGCACGGTGCGGCCGGATTCGCCGGGAAGTCCATCGCGATCAACCCGTCGCCCGCCTGCTCGGTGGCGAGCACGCCGCTCTTCGTGGCGAACTCAAGCCGCCCCGACTCGCCGAGGGAGTACAGGACATGCGCGGTGGCGAGGGTGGCGTGCCCGCACAGCGCGACCTCGACGGCCGGGGTGAACCAGCGCAGCGAGTGCGGCCCTTCGTCCTGCCGCAGCACGAAGGCCGTCTCGGAATGGCGCATCTCGGCGGCGACCGCCCGCATCCACTCGTCCGGTACGGCCGTGTCGAGGAGGCAGACCGCGGCGGGGTTGCCCCGGAACGGCCGATCGGTGAAGGAATCGACGGTGAAGATGCGCATGGCGACTGATTCTACGACTGGGGACGTCTAGGGAGATCAGGGACGTACGGCGCAGAGCAGGCGGTTGTGCCCGCGCTGCCACAGCGTTCCGATCTCGCCGAAGCCCGCCGCGCGGAGGGCCTCGACGTGCGTGGACAGGTGAAGCGACTCCGCGGCGTGTGCGGTGGCGGCCGGCCGCGGCGAGGCGATCCCGGCGAGCTCGGGGTCGGCGGCGATCGCGTCCCACCACTGGCGCCAGTCCTCGGGACGGCCGGCGGCGAAGCGCCGCCGCTCCTCGCTCTCGTGCACGGCCTTCTCCAGCCGCCCCAGCACCGGGGTGGTGTCCTCGGAGGACAGGTGGTCGCCGTTGAGGAACAGCCCGCCCGGCCGGAGCACGGTCGCGAGCTCGGCGTACATGGCCCGCAGGTCGGGCTCGGACAGCCAGTGCAGGGCGGTGGTGCTCACCGCCGCGTCCGCCGGGCGGTCGAGGCCGAGCGCCTCGCTCCACCCCGGCGTGCGGAGGTCCAGCTCGGTGAAGCGCAGGCCGTCGCGGTCGCCGTACGCCGCCCGGGCGAGCGACAGCAGCAGAGGGTCGGCGTCGACCGCGACGACGGTGGCCCGGGGGAGACGGTCCAACAGGCGGGCGGACAGCGAGCCGGGGCCGCAGCCGAGGTCGATCACGAGCGGGTCGGGACGGCCCACGCCCGCCTCGACCGCGTCGATCAGTGCCGTGAAGCGCTCCTCCCGGTCGGGGAGGTAGCCCTCTTGCTGACGGTCCCACCGGTCGATCCACCGGGTGGCCACGTCGG
>JADGHC010000279.1 GCA_019689655.1 Microbispora sp. | reverse complement strand
TGTGCGCCGTGCCCCTGTGGGCCGTAACCCTGGACGCCGTGTCCGTGTGGGCCGTTGCCTTGCGGGCCGTACGGTGGGATCGGCGCTGGTACGCCAGGCCCCTGTGCACCGTACGGTGAGGGCGGTGTCGGCATGCCGTGGCCCTGTGTGCCATAGCCTTGCGCGTCATGCCCCTGCGGGTCGTACCCCTGCGTGCCGTACGGCGGGGGCGTTGATCGAACCCGGGAGAGCCGCATCTCCTCGCGCCGCCTGCGTTCGGCAAGTACGGCGGCCAGGTAGGCGTACGGCGGAACGCCGGGCGGGGGCGGCGGCGCCACGTGCGCGCTGACCTGACTGGCCACACGCAGCCCCATCTCGTCGCGCACCTGGGGACTGAGCTGATGCCACCGGGACAGGTACTGCCGCGCGGTGTTGGCCAGGTCGTCGGACAGCCCGGACAGCTCCAGCGTCGCGGCCCAGGCGGCGAGCGGCGGCGGCATCTCCGGCGGAGGGGCCTGACGCGGCATCCTGTCCCCGATGACGGTCGTCCCGGCGAACACGTCCCCGAGGCGCTTGCCACGCTGGTTGATGAGCGAGGTGATGAGCGCGGGGGCGCCCATGAACGTCCAGAACTCCAGGAACCCGGCAAGCCCGCGGAACAGCGCCTGGCGGAAACGTTCGGGTCCGCCGTCGTCGCTCACAACGCGCAGGCCGAGGGCGAGCTTGCCCAGCGAGCGGCCCCTGGTGATCGTCTCGAACGCGACCGGGTAGCCCACTGTGACCAGCACGGCGAACAGGATGAGCAGACCGGCGGTCAGCGACTCGTCGGCCACGAGGGACGCGCGCGCGACCAGTACGAAGGCCGGGGTGAGCAATGCCCACTGGATTATCCAGTCGATGAGGAAAGCCAGGGCGCGGCTGGGGAGCTGGGCGATGCGAACCTCTACGACGACCGCCTCGCCGGTCACGACTTCGGGCACACTGCGCACCCTACTGCGTTCGGAAGCCGCGCCCGCGGCGCCGCGGGGCGTCTAGTCGTACTCCCCAGGGGTTGGTGACGCCGCTGATGGGTGGCAACGCCCGGGCACCGCGCCCCACCTGTACGCCCGGCGCGTCACATCAGTAAGCCCGCGCGCGGCGCCGCGGCGGTGCGCCCGCGCACCGCGCCGCACCTGACGCCCGCCGCCGCTACGCATGGAACACCGCGACACCTCATGGCCGAGGCCGGTATGCCCGGACACCGCCGCACACCTCGCGGCCGACACCGAATTGATCGCCGGTGGCGTCCGATGCCGATAGGGTCCGATTCGTGGACATCGATGCGTTCGTCGCGGTGAGCAAGCCGTCCTGGGAGCGGCTGGACGACCTCGTACGGCGGCAGCGCACGCTGCGCGGCGCGGAGGTCGACGAGCTGGTCGAGCTTTACCAGCGGGCGGCGACCCATCTGTCCATCGTGCGGTCGGGGTCGTCGGACGCCCTTCTCATCGGACGCCTGTCATCGCTGGTCGCGCGGGCGCGGACGGCCGGCACCGGCGCCCACAGCCCGGCCTGGCGGGAGGTCGTCCGGTTCTTCACGGTGTCGTTCCCCGTGGTGGCCTATCGGGCCCGCCGATGGTGGATCGGGGCCGCGGTGGCCTCCCTCGCGGTCGCGTACGTCGCGGGCGTGTGGGTGGCGAACGACCCGGGCGTGCAGGCCGCGCTCGGCACGCCCGAGGAGATCAGGCAACTCGTCGAGCACGACTTCGCCGACTACTACTCGGAGAACCCGGCGGCGTCGTTCGCCGGCCATGTGTGGGTGAACAACGCCTGGCTGGCCATGCAGGTCGTCGTCTCGGGGATCCTGCTCGGCGTGACCATCCCGTACGTCCTGCTGCAGAACGCGCTGAACGTCGGCCTGATCGGCGGCCTCATGCACACGCACGGCAAGGCGGACGTGTTCTGGGGCCTGATCCTGCCGCACGGCATGCTGGAGCTGACCGCGGTCTTCCTGGCGGCGGGCGCCGGGATGCGGCTGGGCTGGACCGCCGTCGACCCCGGCCCGCGGCGGCGCGCGGAGGCGCTGGCCGAGCAGGGCAGGGCCGTGATGAGCGTGGCGCTGGGCCTGGTCGTGGTGCTGCTCGCCTCCGGGATCATCGAGGCGGGGGTCACCCCGTCGGGGCTGCCGACCTGGGCGCGCATCGCGATCGGCGCGCTCGCGGAGGCGCTCTTCCTCACGTACGTGATCGTCTTCGGCCGCCGGGCGGAGCGCGAGAACGAGACGGGGGACATCGAGCAGGCCCCCGATTTCGCGCCCACCGCTTGAACTCGCCCCCACCGCTCAAGAGTTCGCGCCATCGCCCCCGCCCGTCAGAGCCGGCCGGCGGCCTTCAACGCGAGGTACGCGTCGGCGAGCGCCGGGGCGAGGTCCTCCGGCAGGGCGTCCACGACCTCCACGCCGTGGCGGCGCAGCACCGCGGTGATCCCGCGCCGTTCGCCGCGCGACCGCTCGGCCGCGGCGGCGTCGTAGACGGCCTCGGCGGTGCCGCGCCCGGCCGCCATGCCGGCCACCCGGGGATCGGCGACCGAGGCCACCAAAACCAGGTGCCGGGACGACAGGCTCGGCAGCACGGGAAGCAGGCCCTCTTGCATGGCCGCCGCGCTCAAATCGGTCAGCAGTACCACCAGGCAGCGCCGCCTGGCCCTGGACAGCACGGCCGACACCATCCCGGCGGCGTCGGACTCGACCAGCTCCGCCTCGATCGGCGCCATGACGTTCACCAGCGACGACAGCAGTTCGGTCCGTGACGCCCCGGACACCTGGGCCCGTACGGCCCGGTCGTAGGCGAGGAAGTCGACGCGGTCCCCGGCCCGCGCGGCGAGGGCGGCGAGCAGCAGTGCGGCGTCCATCGACCAGTCCAGCCGGGGCCACCCGGAAGGGCCGGAGCCGGGCACCGGCGCCACGCCGACCCGGCCCGCCGAGGTGCGGCCGGTGTCGAGCACGATCAGCACCCGGCGGTCCCGCTCGGGCCGCCAGGTGCGTACGACGACGTCGTTGCTCCGGGCGCTCGCCCGCCAGTCGATCGAGCGGACGTCGTCGCCCACCACGTACTCGCGCAGCGAGTCGAACTCGGTGCCCTGGCCACGTACCAGTGCCGGGTGCCGTCCGTCGAGTTCGCGCAGCCGGGCCAGCCGCGCCGGCAGGTGCCTGCGGCTGAGGAACGGCGGCAGCACCCGGATGGTCCACGGCACGTGGAACGTCCGCTGCCGCGCGGCCAGGCCGAGGGGCCCGACCGACCGGACCGTCACGGCGACGGCCTCCCGGTCGCCCCTGCGGGTGGGCGTCACCGTCGTGACCAGGCGCCGCCGCTCGTGGGGTGGCACGTCGAGCGGTGCGGTGCGCGGCGCGGCGCAGGCCGAGGGCTGCCAGGCGTCGCGCAGCACGCCCCGGACCCGACGCCGGCCCGGATTTTCCACGATCAACCCGATCGCCGCCGACTGCCCGAGCCGCATCCGCCGTTCGCCGTCGCGCTGGAACCTGAGCCCGCGTACGGCACCCGCGAGCAGCAGGTCGGCCGTCACGAGCACGGCGAGCACGAGCGCGGCGGCCAGCACGGTGAGGCCGGGCTCGGGGGCGAAGAGCACGGCGATCGCGGCGAGGGCGGCGAGCAGCGCCGCGCGGCCGGTCAGCGCCACTGGGCCCTCACCGGGGAACGGGGACGGTGGCGAGGATCCCGTCCAGGATGCCGTCGGGGGTGGCGCCCTCCAGCTCCGCCTCGGGCCGCAGCCCCACCCGGTGGCGCAGTGCGGGCCGTGCCAGGGCCTTCACGTCGTCCGGTGTCACGTACGGCCGTCCCGACAGCCAGGCCCACGCCCGCGCGGCGGCCAGCAGCGCGGTGGCCCCGCGGGGCGAGACGCCGAACTGGAGCGACGGCGACTGCCGGGTGGCCCGGGCGATGTCCACGATGTAGCCGAGCACCTCGGGGCCCACGCGGACCTGCGCGACCGCCCGCCGTCCCGCGTCCAGGGTCTCCGCGGACGCCACGGGCTTGATCGGCGAAAGGTCGCGCGGGTCGAAGCCGAGGGCGTGCCGCTCCAGCACGGCGATCTCCTGCTCGCGCGGCGGCAGCGGCACGGTCAGCTTGAGCAGGAACCGGTCGAGCTGCGCCTCGGGAAGCTGGTAGGTGCCCTCAAACTCGATGGGGTTCTGCGTGGCCACGACGATGAACGGGTCGGGCAGCGCGCGGGCCTCGCCGTCGACGCTGACCTGCCGTTCCTCCATGGCCTCCAGCAGGGCGGCCTGGGTCTTCGGCGGCGTGCGGTTGATCTCGTCGGCGAGCAGGAGGTTGGTGAAGACCGGTCCCTCGCGGAACTGGAACTCCGCGGTCCGCGCGTCGTAGACCAGCGACCCGGTGACGTCGCCCGGCATGAGGTCGGGGGTGAACTGCACCCGCTTGAAGTCGAGCGCGAGCGTGGCCGACAGGGTGCGTACGAGCAGGGTCTTGGCCACCCCGGGCACGCCTTCGAGCAGCACGTGACCCCGGCACAGCAGCGCGATGACGAGGCCGGTGACGATCGGGTCCTGGCCCACGACCGCCTTGGCCACCTCCGCCCGCAGCGCCGCGAGCGCCTCCCGCGCGTCCGCGCCGGGAAGAACCGGTCCGGGTGGTGTGGTCACGAGTCTCGTACCTGCCTTTCGAGTGTGTCCAGATCGGCGGCGAGGGCCACCAGCGCGGCGTCGTCCCCGGGCGGGGGGCCGCACAGCAGCGTCAGCACCGGCCCCGGATCGCGGCCGGTGCGGGCGGCGGCGGCGACGGCGACCTGCTCCGCGGTCGCGGTGCGGGGCAGCCCGAGGCGGGGCGCGAGCCGGTCGGCCGCGGCGGCCCGCAGTGCGAGTGCGGCCCGGTCCCTGGCCCGGCGGGACCGGTAGAGGCGTCCGCGCCCCTCCACGGTCTCCGAGGCGCGGACCACCACGGGCAGGCGTTCGACCACGACGGGCCCGAGCCTGCGCCCCCGCCACACGGCGGCCACGACCACCGCGACGACGAGCTGAAGTACGGCCCACTTCACCCCGCCAGGGACGAGGTCGCCGAGCGAGCGCGCCCCCTCGTCGGTGTCGCCGGTCTCCGTGGGCTCGTCGTCCGAGGGATCTTCCGGCGCGGCGAGCCAGACGAGCTTCGGCCTGGCCCCGGCAAGGTTCAGCGCGAGCGCAGCGTTGCCGTCCTCCGCGAGGCGCAGGTTGGTCATGAACGACGCGTCGCCCAACACGGTCACCGTGTGCCCGTCCACGGTGTAGCGGAGCAGGGCGTGCCCGTCGCCCGCCGGGTAGCAGCCGACGGCCCCCTGCGGCCCGCCGAAGGACATGCCGCCGGTGTAGGCGTCGCCCGCCCGCACCGCCTCCCGCAGCGTGCATTCGGGGGCCCGGGAGCGGGTACGGACCGCGCCCTTCCTGTGTACGCCGGGGGCGAGCACGTCGAGGTACGGCACGGAGCCGACGACGAGCCGGTCGCCGGGAGCCTGCGCGATGCGGACCGCGTCGTCGTGGTCGAGGGAGCTCGCCTCGGTGATCAGCAGCAGGGCCTGCGGTCCCGCGGCGGCCACCGCCGCGTCGGCGGTCTCGACCCTGACCACCTCCACTCCGTGCGCCTTCAGCAGGCGGGCGAGGGCGGCGCTGCCGTCCAGCGAGGTGTCGGCGGGGTCGAGGGTACGGCCGCCGGGTGGTCCCCCGCTCAGCAGCAGGGGCAGCGCCACCGCGCCCAGCACGAGCACCACGAGCAGGATGATCCAGGCCGCCGCCCGTCCCCGGCCGCGCGGCCGCGCCGGGACGGTCGTGGCTGTCCCGGTGGTGGCCGTCGCGGTGGTGGCGGTCATGCGGCCACGCCCGCACGGGCCGAGCGCAGGCGCTCGTCCAGGGCGGCGAGCGTCAGGTAGCCCTCCCGGGTGCCCTCCGCTCCGCCGTAGGTGACGTCGTCGAACAGGCGTGCCCCCGCGCGCAGGTCTGCCGCGTGGGGCGGCAGCGCGCGCCCGGCCGCCTCGGCCAGCTCCACGGCCGTACGGCCCGGCATCGGGCTGACGACGGCGCGTTCCTCCAGTTCGCGTGCGATCGCCCGCAGCCGCTCCCGGATGGCCCCGGCCCAGTCGCCCCCGGCCGCCAGGCGTTCGGCCTCGGCGCGGTGCTCGGCGGCCGTCCGCTCCCGCTGCCCGAACACCTCCCCGCTCTTCGTACGCCGGCCGCCCGGCAGGCGGCGCAGGGCCCACAGGAGCAGCACGGCCAGGACGGCGAGGATGAGGGCGATCACGACGAGCGACACCACGCCGCCCTCGCCGGTGCCGCCGCCGCTCATCAGGTCGCCGAGGAACTGGGAGAACTCCCGCTGCAGCCGGTCGAGCAGCGGTTCGTGCTGGTAGCCCGGCCCGGACAGCTCGCGCGCGGCCTCACGTGCGGCCTGGTCGCGGCCCACGTCGACGGGCGAGGCGAGCAGCGCCGCCGGCCACACGGTCGTCACGCCTGCGGGCCGTACGGACCGTAGGGCCCGTAGGACGGAGCTCCGTAGTAGGGCGGCGAGCCCGGCCCCGTCCCGGCGGCGTAGCCGGGGTGCCACAGGTCGTCGACCCCGGCGTGCACCCAGCCCTGCGCCTGGTTCTGCGTGGCCGCCGTCTGCAGCACGAGGTCGAACGCCTCGGCCCGCATCCGCCGGTCGGCGTAGAGCAGACCGGTCACGCCCGCCTGGAAGGGGTAGGTGAGCATGTCGGTGACGATCCGGCCGGCTGCCAGGATCACCGCCGCGAGGAAGACCCCGGCGATGCTGCCGCCGCTCGCCACCCCGATGAGCGACCCGCCGAACGTGAACGGGATCGCCAGCACGTTGCCGATGACACCCATGAGGAGGGAGGTGAGCAGCAGGATGCCGAGCACCCGCCAGCTGTCGCCCTTCACCAGCCGCCACGACCGGCTCATCGCGTCGGTGACCCCGCGGCCTTCCAGCACGATCGCGGGGGCCGCCAGCGACAGGCGCACGTAGAAGAACAGCAGGTACGGGATGTAGGCCAGGACGAACAGCACGCAGGCCACGACCATCCCCCCGGCCGCGACGTCGCTCACGCCGCCGAGCACGTCCGCCGCCACCAGGCTCACGACCACCGCGATGAGCGCCAGCAGCGGCAGCAGGAGGATGAGCGCCTGCAGCAGCACCAGCCCGAACAGCGCGGGAACGCGCGGCCGCGCGAGCCGCCACGCCTCGGCCACCGTGATGCGCCCGCCGAACACCGCGCGGCCGAGCACCCGGGTGAGGACGCCCGTGAGGATCGTCGTGCCCACGAACGTCATGACCAAGCCGACGAGCCCGGACAGGAGCTGCAAGGCGTCTCCGGCGAGTGGCACGTCCACCGCGTCGGCGGCGTACGGGTCGGCCATGAGCGCGCTCATCGAACGGAAGGAGATGGCCTGCCCGACGGCGATCGGGATCGAGGTGATCGCCGCGACGATCGCCGACAGGCCGAGCGTGGCCTTGGGGTTCGACCGCACCAGCTTGATCGTGCCGTCGAGGATGTCGCCGAGCACCAGCGGGCGCAGCGGGATGATGCCCGGACGCGGCGCGTCGGGCGGGCCGTACGCGTACGGGCCCGGTGCGTAGGGGCCGGGCGGGTACGGGTTCTGCTGGTACGGCCCGGCCGCGCCCGGCCCGGGGCCGCCGGGAGGAGCGGTGGGACCTCCCGGTCCGGTGGGGGAGGCCCAGATG
>JADGHC010000278.1 GCA_019689655.1 Microbispora sp. | reverse complement strand
GTTGAGGACCTTGGAGACCGTCGTCACCGAGACGCCGAGCTCTGCGGCGATGGACGCGATGGTGGCGGGGCGGGGGCCGCGGGCGGGAGAATGGCTCGTCATCGTTCCGCTCGTTGTTTCCGAAAGTTTCGCGAAACTCTAGCACTGAACGCCGGCAAACATAAGCCGAGACCAACGCTGGAAGCGATCCATTGAACCCGGTGTTGCGGCGGCTGACTACCCCCTTGACGGGGCTGTGGGCTGAGCTTATATTTCCGCAATATTACTGAGGATCACCGAAAATTTCTGCTGTGTCACCTCGGCATGTTCCGTCGGCCGGCGCGGGTGACACGGCGGTGTCGCGGCCCCTCACGGCCTCGGATGCGGGGCCGGCCACGAGCGGTGGCGGCGGCCGTCGGCGAGTGATCTGTCGGAGGGCACCGGAGGCACAGGGATGAGCACCACCAAGACGATCGACGTGTCACCGGAGACCGGAGAGCCCGGCCGCGCGAGACCAGGTCCCTTCCGAGCGAAGCGCCCGCCGGGCCGCACCTGGCGTCAGGCGCTGCGCCGCGACTGGCAGCTCTACTCGCTCGCCATCCTCCCGCTGCTGTTCTTCCTGGTCTTCCGGTACCTGCCGATGATCGGCAACGTCATCGCGTTCCGGAAGTTCGAACCCGGCGGCAGCGTGCTGGGCGAGGAGTGGGTCGGCCTGCGGTACGTGCGGATGTTCCTGAACGACCCGTCGTTTTGGAAGGTGTTCTGGAACACGGTGATCATCGGCGGGCTGACCCTGCTGTTCTGCTTCCCGACGCCGATCGTGCTCGCCCTGCTGATCAACGAACTGCGCGGCCGGCGGATCAAGCGGTTCGTCCAGTCGGTGTCCTACCTGCCGCACTTCCTGTCGATGGTGGTCGTGGCCGGGCTGGTCATGGAGATGCTGTCGGTGGACGGGCCGATCAACCAGCTCCTGCGTGCGGTGGGACACGATCCCATCGCGTTCCTGCAGGAGCCGGGGTGGTTCCGGACGATCTACGTCTCCTCCGAGGTGTGGCAGACCGTCGGATGGGGGACGATCATCTACCTCGCCGCGCTCACGACCATCGACGAGCAGCTGTACGAGGCGGCCCGGATCGACGGCGCCGGCCGGTGGCGGCAGATCTGGCACGTGACCCTGCCCGGCATCCGGCCGACCGCGATCACCCTGCTGATCCTCAACATCGGCACGTTCATGGCGGTCGGCTTCGAGAAGATCCTGCTGCTGTACAACCCGCTCACGTACCCGACCGCCGACGTGATCTCCACGTACCTGTACCGGATGGGCATCGTCTCCAACAGCTTCAGCTACGCCGCGGCGATCGGCCTGTTCGAGGCCGTGATCGGGCTGGCCCTGGTCATGGGGGCGAACTTGATTTCCCGGCGCACGGTGGGGACGAGCCTGTGGTGACCGACAAGACCCGGGGCTACCAGGTCTTCCGGGTAATCAACACGATCATCCTGACCCTCGTCGTGATCGTGACCCTGTATCCCTTCGCCAATATCGTCGCCCGGTCGCTCAGCGACGAGTTCGCCATCCGCGCGGGCAAGGTCAACCTCCTGCCCGTCGGGTTCACCTTGCGTACGTACGAGTACGTGGCCTCCGATCCGACGTTCTGGATGAACTACCGCAACACGGTGGTGTACACGGTCGTCGCCACGGCCATCGCCATGTTCATGACGACGTGCTACGCGTACGTCCTGTCGAAGAAGCACCTGAAGGGCCGCAAGTTCCTGATCGGGATCGCGGTCTTCACGATGTTCTTCTCCGGCGGCCTCATCCCGAACTACATCCTGATCTCCAGCCTCGGGTTCAAGGACAGCATCTGGGCCATCGTGCTGCCGAACGCGATCAGCGTGTTCAACCTCCTGGTGATGAAGGCGTTCTTCGAGGGGCTGCCGGCCGAGCTGGAGGAGGCCGCCGCGATCGACGGCATGAGCACCTACGGCATCCTGATCCGGATCGTGCTGCCGCTGTCGAAGGCGGTCCTCGCGACGATGGTGCTGTTCTACGCCGTGTCGTTCTGGAACTCGTGGTTCGCGGCCTTTCTCTACATGAGCCAGAACGACCTGTTCCCGGTGACCGTCTATCTGCGCAACCTCATCGCGGGGGCCACCACGGGGACGTCCGTCGGCGCCGACGCCACCGACATGACCGTGGCCACCAACATCAAGTCGGTGACGATGGTGCTCACCGTCATCCCGATCCTCGTCGTCTATCCCTTCGTCCAGCGGTACTTCGTCAAGGGCGTCATGCTCGGCGCGGTGAAGGGATAGCCCCGACGGACTTCTCGTTCGCTCTCGACCCTGCCCACCAAAAGAGGGAAAGGACCCCCTTCATGTATGAGATCAACCGGCGCCAGGCGATGGTCGCCGTGGGAGCGTTGCTCGCACTGGCCGCATGCAGCACCGACGGCGGCTCCGGCGGCTCCGACGCGAAGAAGGACGACTTGGCGGCGAACCGGGAAGGCGCCATGTCCGACTACGCAATCGGCAAGCAGTTCAAGGCCGCCACGCCGGTGTCGTTCACCATCCTCTACAACAACCACCCGTTCTATCCGATCAAGAACGATTGGCTGTTCTGGTCGGAGCTGACCAAGCGCACCAACGTGACGCTTCAGCCGAGCGTGGTGCCGCTGAGCGACTACGAGAACAAGCGCAGCCTGCTCATCGGCGCCGGCGACGCGCCGATGATCATTCCGAAGACCTACCCGGGCCAGGAGACCCCCTTCGTCGCCTCCGGCGCCATCCTGCCGGTCAGCGATTACCTCGACCTGATGCCGAACTTCAAGGACAAGGTCGCCAAGTGGAACCTCCAGCCCGACCTGGACACGCTCCGGCAGGCCGACGGCCGCTTCTACCTGCTGCCCGGCCTCCACGAGGACTACTGGGTGGACTACTCCCTGGTGGTCCGCACCGACATCCTCGAAAAGCTCGGGCTGGAGATCCCGCAGACCCTTGACGACGTGCACAACATGCTGAGGGCGATGAAGAAGGAGTATCCCGACTCCTACCCCTTCTCCGATCGGTGGAGCAACCCCACACCGGGCGGCGCCCTGCTGAACCAGATCCTCGGCCTGGCCTACGGCGCCCACGGCGGCTGGGGCTATCTGAACGGCATCACCTGGGACTACAACGCGCAGAAGTTCGCCTACACCGGCGCGATGGAGCAGTACAAGCAGATGCTGCAGTTCCTGCACACGCTGGTGGAGGAGAAGCTGCTCGACCCGGAGAGCTTCACGCAGCAGGACGACCAGGCGATCCAGAAGCTGGTGTCCGGCAAGTCCTTCGTGATCAGTGGCAACGCCCAGACGCTCGTGAACGAGTACCGCCCGCCGCTGAAGAAGGCGAACCCCGACGCGAAGCTGGTCAAGATCCCGCTGCCCATCGGGCCGACGGGGGCGATCAAGTCGGACGCCACCTCCACCCGGCTGGAGAACGGCATCATGATCTCCAAGAAGGCCCGGGACAGCAAGAACTTCGTCGCGATGATGCAGTTCATCGACTGGCTCTGGTACTCCGACGAGGGTCAGATCTTCGCCAAGTGGGGCGTCGAGGGGACGACGTACACCAGGGACGCGTCCGGCAAGTTCAAGCTCGCGAAGGACGTCGACTTCGTCGGCCTCAACCCCGGCGCGTCCAAGCACCTGCAGAAGGACTTCGGGTTCTCCAACGGCGTGTTCGCTTACGGCGGCAGCACCGAGCTGCTCCAGTCGACGTTCTCCGACGAGGAGATCGAGTTCCAGAAGGTGATGAACGCCAGGAAGGCGCTGCCGCCCGCGCCGCCGCACCCGCTCACCGACGAGGAGCGCGAGCAGGCCTCGCTGTGGGAGACCCCGCTCAAGGACCACGCCATGTCGAACACGCTCAGCTTCATCCTCGGCAAGCGGAGCTTCGACGAGTGGGACGCGTACGTCCAGGAGCTCGAGGCGAAGAACATGTCGGCCTACATCAACCTCATCAACAACGCGTACGAGCGCTACAAGAAGGAACACGGCTGACCGGCACGGGCCGGCCGTGCCTGACCCACGGCCGGCACCGCTCTGACGCGACGGCGAGTGAAGGACGACGATGCCCGGCCCTGCCCCCGACGATTCCCTCGACGCAACCCCGAGCCGGCTGCCGGACGCCTGGCGCTTCTGCGTCGGCACCGGCCGCTTCGACCTGGCCCTGCGCCGGGACTACCAGGAGTCGCTGGCGCTGGTCCAGCGGGAGATCGGCTTCCGGCACATCCGGGGGCACGGGCTGCTCAGCGACGGGGTGGGCGTCCACCGGCCGTACGAGTACCGCGGCCGGCGGCACGTGCGGCACGCGTTCACCTACGTGGACCAGGTGATCGACGCCTATCTCGACCTCGGGATCGCCCCGTTCCTCGAGCTGGGTTTCATGCCTTCCGGACTCGCGTCCGGCGACCAGACGGTGTTCTGGTGGCGCGGCAACATCACCCCGCCGCGGGACTGGCGGGAGTGGGCCGCGCTGGTGCGGGCCACGGTGACGCACCTGATCGACCGGTACGGCCTGGAGCAGGTGCGCACCTGGCCCATCGAGGTGTGGAACGAGCCCAACCTCAAGGAGTTCTGGCTCGACGCGGACCGGGACGCCTACCACCGCCTGTACGAGGTGACCGCGACCACCATCAAGGACGTGGACGCCTCACTCCAGGTCGGCGGGCCGGCCATCTCTCCCGGCTCCGACGAGTGGATGGTGCGCTTCGCCGAGTTCGTCGCCGGAAAGTCCCTGCCGATCGACTTCGTCAGCCGGCACGCCTACACCTCCGGGCCGGCGCAGCACGTGCCGTTCGGCGTGCACCAGACGCTCGCGCCGTCGTCGCGGCTGCTGGAGCAGTTCGCCACCCCCCGGCGGCAGCTCCGCGGCGGCCCGCTGGCGGATCTGCCGGTGCACATCACCGAGTTCAACTCCTCCTACCGGCCCGACAACCCGATCCACGACACGGCCTTCCACGCCGCGTACCTCGCCCCGGTGCTGGCGGCCGGGGGCGACCTGGTCGACTCCTTCTCCTACTGGACCTTCTGCGACGTGTTCGAGGAGGTGGGGATACCGACGACGCTGTTCCACGGCGGCTTCGGCCTGCTCACCCACCGCCAGATCAAGAAACCGACCTACCACCTGTACGCCTTCATGGCCCGGATGGGCGAGCAGATCCTGGCCCGCGGCGAGGACCACCTGGTCACGAAGGACGGCGACGGCCGGGTCACCGTGCTGGCCTGGGCACCGGTGGACGTCGCCGGGGACCCGCCCGCCGACGGCCACAGAGTGCGGCTGTCGGTCCCGGCCGGCTCCACGGCGGGCTCGGTCTTCGTGCTGCGCTCGTCGGTGAGCGAGGAGAAGGGCAACGCCTATCGGGCGTGGTGCGAGATGGGCCGCCCGGCCTCGCCCTTGCCCCGGCAGCTCGACGCGCTCCGAGAGGCGGCCGAACCGGTCCGGAGCCATCGCAGCCTCCCCATCGAGGACGGGCACGTCGCCCTGGACATCACCCTCGAACGCCACGAGGTCACCCTGCTGGAGATCACCCCGGTGGCCGACGAGACCCCGCCGTGGTGGGACGAGCGCAACCTGCTCGGCATCGCCTGCGACGAGGAAGCCGCCCGATGACCGAGACGACGATCCGCCGGTTCGGCGAAGGGCCGCTCTCCCGGGCCTCCGCACTCGTCTACACCCTGCTCGTGGTCGAACTGCTGATTGTGGCCACCACCCTGCCCGGCCTGATCGGGCTCTTCCTGCTCGACCGCGACGCCGGAAACGTCCCGCTGGCGGCGCTCTGCCTGCTTCCCGCCGGCCCGGCGCTGTCGGCCGCGCTGTACGCGGTGCACCACCGCCGGCTGGACCTGACGGACCTCCATCCGGCGGCGGCCTTCTGGCGCGGCTACCGGATGAACGTCCGCGGCGTGCTGAAACTCGCGCTCCCGTGGCTGGCGTGGCTGACCATCCTCGGATTGACCCTTGCGAACTTCGGCGCCGCCGGCGTCCCGGGCTGGTGGGCGATCCTGCTGGTCCTCATCGCGCTGGCGGCGGCCCTGTGGGGCGCGAACGCCCTTGTGATCACGTCGTTGTTCGAGTTCCGGGCGCGGGACGTCGCCCGCCTGGCCGCCTACTTCCTGTTCTCCGCACCCCGGGTCGCCCTGGGCAACGCCTGTCTCCTCATCGTCGCCGGCGGGGTCACGCTGGTCGCCACCGAGGCCGCGCTGGCACTGCTGGCCTCGGTGTTCGCCGCGGCGCTGCTGCTGAACAGCCGCCCGATGATCACGGAGGTCAGGGAGAGGTTCACCGTTCAAGGCGTTCAAGAAGCCCGGAAGGAGGGGCCTCGTGACGAGTCCTGACCCAGTGGAGGTGCACCCGGCGTGGCTGCCGCCGGAGGCGTTCCGGGCACTCGGCGCGCGCCGTACGCTCCTGCTCGGTGACGGCCCGCCGGCCGGGACCGTGCACGAGGAGGTGGCGCGGGCCTGCGCCGAGCACGGCGGGAGCGTGCGCCGCGGCGGCGACGGCCCCTGCGATCTGGTGCTCGCGCTCACCACCGCCGGGCCGCTCCCCGCCGCCGCCGAGGCGGCCTTGGCCGAGTTCCGGCGCGACGCCGGCGACAGCGCGATCGGCGCCGAGGGATACCTGATCGCCCGCGGGGACGGCGTCACGGTCGTGCTCGCCGACGACCCCGCCGGGCTGCTGTACGGCCTGTTCCACATCGTGCGGCTCGGCGAGCGGGCGTTCGCCGCCGAGCGGCCGGCCGAGCGGCATCGGCCCGCGGTGCGGCGGCGCATGCTCGACCACTGGGACAACATCGACGTCCATCCGGTGATGGGCCAGGTCGAACGCGGCTACGCGGGCGGGTCGATCTTCTGGCGGGCCGGCGCGCCGCGCGGCGAGCCGGAACGGGTGCGGGCCTACGCGCGGCTGCTGGCCGCGATCGGGGTGAACGCGATCTGCGTGAACAACGTGAACGTGCACGCCACGGAGGCGCACCTGCTCACCGACCGGCTCGGCGACGTCGCCGACATCGCGGACGTGGTGCGGCCCTACGGGATCAGGGTCCACCTGTCGGTGAACTTCGCCTCGCCCATCGCGCTCGGCGGGCTGCCGACCGCCGACCCGCTCGACGACGACGTGCGCAAGTGGTGGGCGGACGTCACCGAGCGGGTGTACGAGACCATTCCCGACTTCGGCGGCTACGTCGTGAAGGCCGACTCGGAAGGCCAGCCCGGCCCCTTCGCGTACGGGCGCGACCACGCCGACGGCGCGAACGTGCTCGCCGACGCGCTGCGGCCGTTCGGCGGGGTGGTCCACTGGCGCGCCTTCGTCTACAACCACCGGCAGGACTGGCGCGACCGGTCCACCGACCGGGCCCGGGCGGCGTACGACCACTTCGCCCCGCTCGACGGGCGGTTCCGCGACAACGTGATCGTGCAGGTGAAGCACGGCCCGATCGACTTCCAGCCGCGCGAGCCGGTGTCGCCGGTGCTCGCGGCCATGCCCGAGACGCGCCTGGCGGTGGAGCTGCAGGTGACGCAGGAATACACCGGCCAGCAGCGGCACGTGTGCTACCTCGCCCCGATGTGGCGCGAGGTGCTCGGCTTCCGCCCCTGGGGAACGGACGGCGCCGCCGTGGCGGACGTCGTCGGCGGGGGCGTGGTGGGGGTGTCCAACGTGGGCGACGACCCCTACTGGACCGGTCACCCGCTCGCGCAGGCCAACCTGTACGCATTCGGGC
>JADGHC010000277.1 GCA_019689655.1 Microbispora sp. | reverse complement strand
GAGCAGGCAGGCGCCCACCGGCCGCGCGGCCGCCGGTGAGCGCGCGAGCGGCCCCTCCGGAAACGGCCCGTACGGCAACGCGCCGGGGATGGGCAGCCAGTCCGGCAGCCGCCCGGCGAGCGACGACCAGGCGAACAGCTCGCAGCCGCCGGGCTTCATGTTCACGATGCCCGCCACCAGCAAGAACCGGTCGCCGCAGGACATCTTCCTGCATCCGACGGGCAACCAGCCGACGTACACGAAGCTGTCCGGCAGCGACTTCACCCGCCAGCCGTCGAGCCGAGAGGACGACGACGAGTTCGCCGGCGCCTGGGCGTGGCCGCTCCAGGGCAAGGGCGTGGCGAAGGCCGCCAAGTCCAAGGCCGCCAAGCCGAAGGCCGCCAAGTCCACGTCCAAGGCGTCCGCCGACGACTTCTGGAACATTCCGGGCTGGGACTGAGTGCCGGCGCCGCGACGAGGTGACGCGGTGGCGGACGGAGGGGTGGGCCCGTCCGGGCTCACCCCTCATCCCTGTTCCCGAACCCCACGCAGGTCGACGACCTCCACCAGATCGGCCAGATCGACATGGGCCGCCACCTCCGCCACGCAGGCGCAGTAGCCGACGAGGTAGCCCAGGTGCCGTACGCGCAGCAGCGGGCGGCCCTCGATGACGACCGGGTCCACCTCGTGACCTTCCGGGCTCACCCACCTGCGCATGCGGGAAGAGTAGGAAACCCGACGTCATAGAAGGGCAAAACCGCCCTGACCGGGGCGGCAAACCGCGCAATCTCGTCATCGACCCGCGGATATCGCGAAATCCGGCTCGATCTCCGGGTATGAGGGCAAGGGACCGAGGGACCGGGCCGGGGTGATCGGCATGACGAGCGCATGGACGTTCGAGGGCCAGCCCACCGCCATCGGCGGCGGGGCCGTGACGCTCGTCGCCGGGGGATCGTTTTGCGTGTCGGCCCGCAACGGCGACATCGTGCCCGGCTCGGCGCAGGGGATCTACTACGCGGACACCCGGCTGCTGTCCCATTGGGAGCTGCGCATCGACGACAGCCCGATCGAGGAACTCCAGGTCATCACCGGTGAGCCGTACCACGCGACCTTCGTCGGCCGGACGGCGCCGCGGCCGGGGCAGGCGGAGAGCACGCTGCTGGTCGTACGCGACCGATACGTCGGCGGCGGGCTGTCGGAGGACCTCACCATCCGCAACATGTCCCACGAGCCGGCCGGCTGCATGGTGACCCTGCTCGTCGGCTCCGACGTGTGCGACCTGTTCGAGGTGAAGACCCACCGCGTGCACTGGGTGTCCGACGTGACGACCGTGGCGGACGAGCGGTCGCTGCGGATGTTCTCGGTCAGCAAGGCCAGGGGGGTGCGGGTCGTCGCCACGGCCGACGGCACCCCGGTGCTGCCGATGGTCAACCCGCGCCTGCTCGTCTTCCGCGTGGTGGTGCCCTCGCGCGGCGAGTGGACGGCCTGCCTGCAAGCGAACCCGATCATCGACGGGGTCGAGACCGAGCCGTGGTACTCCGAGAAGCGGCTGTCGCCGGCGCTGGCCCGGCGGGCGGGGCAGCTGTTCGAGTGGGGCAAGCGCCTGCCCACGGTGACGACGACCGACACCGCTCTGGCGAAGATCCTGCGCCAGTCCCACCACGACCTCGGCGCGCTGCGGCTGTTCGACCCCGAGCATCCCGAGCTGCCGCCCACCGTCGCGGCCGGAGCGCCCTGGTTCATGACCCTGTTCGGCCGCGACTCGCTGCTCACCTCGTGGATGGCGCTGCCGCTCGACCCCGAACTGGCGCACGGCACGCTGAACCGGCTGGCCGCCCTGCAGGGCACCAAGATCGACCCGCTCACCGAGGAGGAGCCCGGGAAGATCATGCACGAGCTGCGTTACGGCGCCCGGCACGACGACACGTCGGCCACCGGCCGCGCCTACTACGGCTCGGTCGACGCCAGCCCGCTGTTCGTCATCCTCCTCGGCGAGCTGCGCCGCTGGGGCCTGGACCGGTCGGCCGTGGAGCGGCTGCTCCCGCACGCGGACGCCGCGCTGGAGTGGATCGAGCGGTACGGCATGCGCGACGGGTTCCTCTGGTATCGGCGGAAGACCGACCAGGGCCTGCTCAACCAGGGCTGGAAGGACTCCTTCGACGGCATCAACTTCGCCGACGGCACGATCGCCCGGCCGCCCATCGCGCTGGCCGAGGCGCAGGGATACGTCTACGCCGCTTTCATCGCCCGCCACTACTTCGCCCGGGAGATGGGAGACACCGAAACCGAGCGGCGCTACCGGGAGCGGGCCGCCGAGCTGCGGGGACGGTTCAACGAACGGTTCTGGCTGCCCGATCGGGGCTACTTCGCCGTCGGGCTCGACCACGAGGGCCGCCCGATCGACGCGCTCGCCTCCAACATGGGCCACTGCCTGTGGTCGGGGATCGTCGACCGCGACAAGGCCGCCGCCGTGGCCGGGCACCTGCTGTCGCCGCGGATGTTCACCGGCTTCGGCATCCGCACGCTCGCCTCCGACATGGGCGCCTACAACCCGATGAGCTACCACAACGGGTCCGTCTGGCCGCACGACAGCGCGCTCGCGGCGGCCGGGCTCATGCGCTATGGATTCGTGGATGAGGCCACGCGCGTCGCCACCGGCCTGCTCGACGCCGCGCAGGCCTTCGGCTACCGGCTGCCCGAGCTGTTTTGCGGATTCGACCGCGACGAGTTCCACGTGCCTGTGCCGTACCCGACCTCGTGCTCGCCGCAGGCCTGGGCCGCGGCCACCCCGATCCAGCTCCTGCGCGTCTTGCTCCGCATCGACCCGTGGGTGCCGTGCCGCAAGGTGTGGATCGCGCCCGTGTTGCCCAAGGGGTTCGGGGAGCTGCGCATCTCCGGCTTGCCGCTCGCCGGCGTACGGGTCGATCTGGAGGCCCGGGAGGACAGCGGCGAGGTGCACGTCAGCGGCCTGCCCGAGGACGTGCGGCTCATCACCGAGCCGCGTCCGCCGGCGAGCACCGGCGCCGGGCCGCGTTCCCCCCGGGCCTGCTGAGTATCTCCGGCGCGCGGCCGGAGCGGAGCGGGCCGCGGGGGCATAGTGAAACAGTGGCCGAGGACCTGAACTACTACTCGACGCTCATCGCGGTCGCCGACGACTGCCCGGTGACCACCGCCGAGGTGCCCCGGGCGCGCGGCGGCAAGCCCACCATCGCCGTCCTGCAGTACGAGCTGATCTCCGGCGCGCCGTACCGCCTGACCCAGGAGGACGTGCTGTTCGAGACCTGGCTGCGCCGTCAGGACCTGCCGGCGGACCTGCCCGGCGCGCGGCGCGCGGAGCTCAGGAAGGAGTTCTTCTCCCGTCCCCAGGCGTGCCTGCGCTCGTCGCCGCTGCCCAAGAGGTACGGCTGGGGGCTGCTGTTCGACCGGGACGGCCGGATCGCGCTGTGCCCGATGGAGTCGGAGGAGTACCGGCGTCTGGTGGACGGCGCGCGGGCCGGAGCGGACGGCGGTGTGCGGGTGCTCAAAGCGCTGCGCTCGCGGCGCTCCTGACGCCGTGACGGGCATGCCGTGGGGCCGGGCGCCGCCGTACGGCGTTTGTCCCGGTCTGCCGGGGGTAGGCCCACCGGTTGTCCAACGGGGGTTCAGCCGGCGCGGCCGGAGGGGGCGGGCGTCATGAGCGAGGTCGAACTCAGCGTACGGATCCCGATTGGCGAGGTCGTGCTCAACGCGGACGTGGCGGTCCCCGGGCAGGCGCGGGGAGCGGTGCTGTTCGCGCACGGCAGCGGCAGCGGCCGGCACAGCCCGCGCAACCGGTACGTCGCCGGTGAGCTGCAGCGGGCCGGGCTGGCCACCGTCCTGGCCGACCTGCTCACCGAGGACGAGGAACGGATCGACGCCGTCACCGGCCACCTGCGCTTCGACATCGGCCTGCTCGCCGACCGGGTGGGCGCGCTGGCCGACCGGCTGCCCGGGGAGGAGGCCCTCGGCGGTCTGCCCGTCGGCCTGTTCGGCGCGAGCACGGGCGCGGCCGCCGCCCTCGTCGCCGCGGCGAGGAGGCCCGGCGGCGTCAAGACGGTGGTGTCCAGGGGCGGCAGGCCCGACCTCGCGGGCGGCGCGCTGCGCGCGGTGCGCCAGCCGACGCTGCTGATCGTGGGGGAGCGCGACTCCATCGTCCTCGACCTCAACAGGGAGGCGATGCGGGAGATGACCGCGCCGGTCCGCCTGGAGATCGTGCCCGGCGCCACGCACCTGTTCGAGGAGCCGGGCGCCCTGGAGACCGTGGCACGGCTCGCCCGCGACTGGTTCCTGCACCACCTGGCCGGGGGAGCGGCGCCGTAGTGAGCGGCCCCGCTCAAGGCCCGGGGCGGCGCGGCCCGCGTCTGAGCTGCCCCGCTACGATCTGATCTCATGGAACAGCGCGTGTTGGGCAGGACGGGCAGGCAGGTCGGCGTCGTCGGGCTGGGGGCATGGCAGCTCGGGGCCGACTGGGGTGAGGTGAGCGAGGCCGACGCGCTGGCGACGCTCGACGCAGCGGTCGACGCCGGGGTCACCTTCATCGACACGGCCGACGTGTACGGCGACGGCCGCAGCGAGAAGATCATCGGCAAGCTGCTCAAGAGGCGGTCCGGCCTGACCGTGGCCACGAAGATGGGCCGCAGGGTGCAGCAGACGCCCGACGTCTACACGCTGGACAACTTCCGCGCCTGGACCGACCGCTCCCGCGCCAACCTGGGCGTCGACACGCTCGACCTGGTGCAGCTGCACTGCCCGCCGAGCGCCGTCTACGACGACGACGAGGTCTTCGACGCGCTCGACACGCTGGTCGAGGAGGGCCGCATCGCCGCGTACGGCGTGAGCGTGGAGACGGTGGCCGAGGCGCTGACCGCGATCGCGCGGCCCGGCGTGGCCACCGTGCAGATCATCCTCAACGCCTTCCGGCTGAAGCCGCTGGACGAGGTCCTGCCCGCCGCGGAGAAGGCCGGGGTCGGCATCATCGCCCGGGTTCCGCTGGCCAGCGGCCTGCTGACGGGCAAGTACGGCCCGCAGACCGTCTTCGCCGAGGACGACCACCGCAACTTCAACCGCCAGGGCGCGGCGTTCGACGTCGGCGAGACCTTCTCCGGGGTCGAGTACGGCGTGGGGCTCCAGGCGGTCGAGCGGCTGCGCGGCCTCGTGCCCGAAGGCATGACGATGGCGCAGTTCGCACTGCGCTGGATCCTCGACCAGCGGGGAGTCAGCGTCGTGATCCCCGGCGCCCGCAACCCCGGGCAGGCCGAGGCGAACGTCGCGGCGGCGCAGTTCCCGCCGCTGCCGGCCGAGACGCACGACGCGGTCCGCGAAATCTACGACGAGCTGATCCGCCCGCAGGTGCACCACCGCTGGTGACGACCGGCTCGCCCGGCCGCTGAACCGCCCCGGGAGGAGGGGCATCCGATCCGGGGGCTCCGCTCGAATCACCGTACGTGGAGACGTGGCGACCCACGGGGGAGAAGGCCGCCGAGGCGGACGGCGTATCTTCCGGGACGCGCGGCGCCGCGCGGATGACCGCCGCCGGCGTGGTCGCGCTGGCGGCGATGGTGGCCGCCCAGATCGCGACGGGGCTGCGGCCCCACGACCTGCGCCTCACCACCGTGGTCGTGGTCCTGCTCGCGCTGAGCGCGCTCGCCTTCGCGGCCGCGGCCCACACCCCGCGCAGGGCGGCGGGCGGGTTCGCGGCGGCGGTGACGGCGGGGTACGCCGCCGAGTGGATCGGCACGAGGACGGGCCTGCCCTTCGGCGACTACCGATACACCGACGCCCTGTGGCCGCGGCCCGGCGGCGTTCCGCTGGTCGTCGCCCTCGCATGGGGCGGCATGGGCCTGGCCGCCCACGCCGTGGCACGCCGCGCGGCCCCGCGCGGCCGGGCGGCGGCGATCCTCACCGGGGCTTTCGCGCTCACCGCGTGGGACCTGTTCCTCGACCCGCAGATGCTCCGGCTCGGCCTGTGGGTCTGGGCCGAGCCGGGGCCGTACCGCGGTGTGCCGCTCGGCAACTTCGCCGGGTGGCTGGTGGTCTCCGCGCTGGTCATGGCGCTCCTCGACCGCCTCGTCACCACGCCCGGAGGGGCCGGACGGGCGGGGGCCACCGGGCTCGTCGTCCTCTACACGGTGATGGCGGCGATGGAGACCATCGGCTTCGCCGTGGTCTTCCGGCCGCCCGATCCGGTCGTGGCCGCCGCCGGCGGGCTCGCGATGGGCGCCTCCGCCCTGCTCGCATGGGGGCGATCATGGCCGAGGTGATCGTCGTCGGCGGCGGCGTCGGCGGCATGGCGGCCGCCCTGCTGCTCGCCCGGGACGGGCACGACGTACGCGTCTACGAGCGGCTGCCCCGGCTCGGCGGCAAGCTGGCCGAGCACCGGCGGGACGGCTTCACGTTCTCCATCGGCCCCTCGCTGCTCACGCTGCCCGGCCTCTTCCTGGACCTCGGCGTCCCGCTCGACCTGCTCGAACTCGACGAGCTGTGCCGATACCGCTTCGCGGACGGCTCGGTGCTGCGGACCTACCGCGACCCGGAGCGTACGGCGGCGCAGGTGGACGCTCTCGCGCCGGGCGAGGGCCGCGGCTGGCGGGCCTACCACCGCTGGGCCGAGCGGTGCCTGGACGCCTCGATGCGGAGCTTCTTCGCGGGGCCGCTGCCGGAGCCCGTGGCCGAGCCCTCGCGGCCCCGGCCGGGCGATCTGCTCGCGGTCGCCCCCGGCCGCACCCTGCACGGGCTGTCGGGCCGCTTCTTCCGCGACGCCCGGCTGCGCCAGTACGTCGACCGCTACGCCACCTACGCCGGGTCGAACCCCTATCGGGCGCCCGCCGCCCTGGGCTGCGTCCCCGCCATCGAGCACGGCGACGGCGGATGGTACGTGCGCGGCGGGCTGCCCCGCCTGGCCGACGCGCTGGCCGCGTCGCTCGGCAAGGCGGGCGTCGAGATCCACCTGGAGACGGAGATCACCGAGGTCGTCGCCGGCGCCGAGCGGGTCGGCGGCGTCCGCACCGCCGGGGGCGAGGTGGTCCGGGCCGACATCGTGATCGTCAACGCCGACGCGGCCTGCCTGTACGGCCGGCTCCTGCCCGACCGCGCCCGGCTGCGCCGGATCGCCCGGCTGGGCCTGTCGTCGTCCGCCTTGTTGCTGCTCGCCGCCGTCGAGGGACGGACCGAGGGCATGCCGCACCACTCGGTCGTGTTCTCCGCCGACTACCGGCGCGAGTTCGGCGACATCTTCGACCGGCGGCGGCCGCCGGAGGACCCCACGGTCTACATCGCCTGCCCGGCGGTGCACGACCCCGCCCAGGCGCCCCCGGGCGCGGAGAGCTGGAGCATGTTGGTGAACGTCCCCGCCGGCGATCCCGGCCGCTGGCCGATGCCGCCGCGCGCGTACGCGGAGCTCGTCCTCGACCGGCTCGCCGATCGCGGGTACGACCTGTCCGGCCGGCTGCGCTTCCTCGACCTGCTGACCCCCGCCGACCTGCGTGACCGGTACGGCGCGTCGGCGATCTACGGCGGCGCCTACGGCGGCCCGTTCGCGCCCTTCCTCCGTCCGGGCAACCGGGGGCCGCGGCGCGGCCTGTACCTCGTCGGCGGGTCCGTGCATCCCGGAGGCGGGCTGCCGCTGGTGGCGATGGGCGCCCGGATCGTGGCCGCGCTGGTGCGCCGCGACCTTCTCCGCTCCACCCGGCGTACGGGAAAGGCGCGGGGGTGATGCCGAGGGGGATGCGCGGGACGGCGGGGAG
>JADGHC010000010.1 GCA_019689655.1 Microbispora sp. | reverse complement strand
GCGCGGATCCCCTGACCCCATGCGCCCCCGCCACCTGGCTCTCGCCGTCGCGCTCGCCGCCGTCTGGGGCTTCGACTTCGTCGTCATGCAGACGGGCTTGAAGCACTATCCGCCGCTGACGTACGCCGCTCTCCGGTTCCTGCCGGCCGCCTTCCCCGCCGTACTGGTCACCGGAGGGCCGCGCGTGCCCTGGCGATGGGTGCTGGCCACCGGCGCGTCGCTCGGCGCCGCCCAGTACGGCCTGCTGCCGCTCGGCATGCGGGCCCCCCGCTGACCTCTCCCTGACATGAGAAGCGGGAGACAATGGGTAGGGATCACGCGATTGAGTGGAACGGCTACCGTGAGTGACGAGGACGACACTAAAGTGCACGACGTGAGCAGCGCACTCGAGTACTGGCCGGCGCCGCCTCCGTGGGGGTGGAGCGCGGACGACCTCGATCATCTGCCCTATGAGGGCCCGAACGGCGAGCCCGGCTTCTTCAAACACGTCGAACTGATCGATGGAGCACTCGTCTTCATGTCTCCCCAGCGGCGGTTCCATGAACGGCTCATCCGCGGCCTGACAGAACGGCTCGACGCGGAGGCCCCCGCGCACCTGGCGGCCGTGCAACAAATGGACGTCAAGCTGGGGGAACGGACACGGCCGTGCCCGGATGTGATGGTCATCGACGCCGAGGCCGCGGCGGACATGAACCGCACCTGCTACGAGGCGCGGGAGGTCCATCTCGTGATCGAGATCGTCTCCCCCGAGTCGGTGGAGCGCGACCGCAAGCTCAAGCCGCTGCGGTACGCCGAGGCGGGCATCCCGCACTTTTGGCGGGTGGAGGAGAGCGACGGGCGTCCCGTCGTCTACGTGTACGAACGGGACCCCGCCACGGGCATGTACACGCCGACCGGGATCCACCACGGGCACCTGGCGGTGCAGGTGCCCTTCCCGATCGAGGTGGATCTCGATCAGATGGTGAAGTAGGGGTTCACACCCCGGCGGCCTGGGCGGCGGCCTTGGCGGCCAGGGGCAGGGCCTCGGCCACCCGGGTCAGCGACTCGTCGTCGTGGGCGGCCGATACGAACCAGGCCTCGTACGCCGACGGCGGCAGGTAGACGCCCTGGTCGAGCATGCTGTGGAAGAACGCCCGGTAGGCGTCGGTGTTCTGGGTCCTGGCCGAGTCGAAGTCGGTGACCGGGGTGTCGGTGAAGAAGATCGAAAACAGGTTCCCGGCCCGCTGGAGCCGGTGCGGGACCCCGGCCGCGGCCAGCGCGTCGGAGGCGGCCCTGCCGATGACCAGCGCGGACGCGTCGAGCCGGTCGTACACGTCGTCGTCGCAGGCCCGCAGCGTGGCCAGCCCGGCCGCGCAGGCGAGCGGGTTGCCCGACAGCGTGCCGGCCTGGTAGACGGGCCCCTCGGGAGCGAGGGCGGCCATGATCTCCGCCCGCCCGCCGAACGCGGCAGCCGGCAGCCCGCCACCCATGACCTTGCCGAACGTCATGAGGTCCGCGTCGACGGGGTCGATGCCGTACCAGCCGGAGGCGGACACGCGGAAGCCCGTGAGCACCTCGTCGATGATCAGCAGCGCGCCGTGCTCGGTGCACAGCTCGCGCAGGCGCCGGTTGAAGCCCTCCGCGGGCGGCACGACGCCCATGTTCGCCGGGCACGCCTCGGTGATCACGCACGCGATCTCGAACGTGCGGAACGCCTCCTCGACCGCCTCGACGGAGTTGTACGGCAAGACGATCGTGTCGGCCGCCGCGGCGCCGGTGACGCCGGGGGTGTCCGGCAGGCCGAAGGTGGCGACGCCGGCGCCGGCCGCGGCCAGCAGCGCGTCCACGTGCCCGTGGTAGCAGCCGGCGAACTTCACGACCTTCGACCGCCCGGTGAAGCCGCGGGCCAGCCGTACGGCGGACATGGTGGCCTCGGTGCCGGAGCTGACCAGGCGGACCTTCTCGACGGGGGGCACCCGGGAGATGATCTCCTCGGCGAGCAGGACCTCCCCCTCGGTCGCGGTGCCGAACGACAGCCCGCGCCCGATGGCCTCCTCCAGGGCCGCGACGACGGCGGGGTGGCGGTGGCCGAGGATCATCGGGCCCCAGGAGCACACCAGGTCGACGTAGCGGTTGCCGTCCACGTCGGTGATGTACGGCCCCTCACCGGAGGCCATGAAGCGGGGGGTGCCGCCCACGGCGCCGAAGGCGCGTACCGGCGAGTTGACGCCGCCGGGAACGATCCGGCGGGCACGGTCGAACAGGTCCTCGGAGATCTGCGTGCGAGTCACGCACTCCAGGTTACGGGCCCGCCCGGACGGGGCCCGTACCGGGAACCGGGAGCGCCGCCGCGGCGGGAAGGCCTACTCGCAGAAGTCGGCCAGCAGGTCGAGCACGCGCAGCGGGTCGGGCAGGGGACGGCCGTCCGGGGGCCTGATCCAGGTCACGACGCCGCCCGAGGGAGTGGTGGACGGCGGCGCGAGCACGTAGCTCTCCCGGCAGTGCCAGCGCAGCCCCGGCGTGCTGTCGATCGTCTCGGGACCGGCGTCGAGGTGACAGGACCACCACTCGTCCTCGTCCTCCGGCGCGCCGCGCGTGGCCACGAAAAAAAGCACCCGGTCGCCGTTCTCGGCGACCGGGCCCGTGTCGAAACCTGCGGCGTCCATGGCGGCCAGGGCGGGACGACCCGCCGAAGCCGGTACGTCGAACACGTCGAACACCCTGCCGGTGGGCAGGATCACGTTGGCGTCCGGCTCCTGCGTCCACCACCGCGTGAGCAACGCGGTGTCCGTAGTGGCCTGAATGTGCCATGCGGGCGACAGGGGGTGCATGCCGGGATCGGGACAGCCCACCCGGTCACACGAACACGCCCTGCCTCCTTTGTTCAGCGGATGGGCACCCATACAGCTCGCCCAGCCGAGCTGTGCGTACTCGAGCACCGACGCCATCTTCCGCGGCGTGTGATGCGCACGCCTTCTCGCACGTCGGGCCAGCGGTACCCCCACCATGGCGCTCCTCCCCACAAGCGACCCAGTGCCCGGCGGATCAAACCCCGCTGCGCGCGGCAGGCAGCTTGAGCCGGGCGCTCATCGCCGCCACCCTCCTGCGATACGCAAGATGCTCGCGGTGTGTATTTGATAATGCCCTTCGGCCGATCGCGGCGTGGCAGGACCCCCCTGATGAGGGATCAGGACAGCCCGCGGGCGACCTCGGTGGCCCAGTAGGTGAGGATCATGCCGGCTCCGGCACGGCGGATCGCGATCAGCGACTCCATGATCACCCGGTTCCGGTCGATCCAGCCGTTGGCCGCCGCCGCCTCGATCATCGCGTACTCGCCGCTGACCTGGTAGGCCGCGACGGGCACGTCCACAGTGTCGCGCACCTGCCGCACGACGTCGAGGTACGCCAGGGCGGGCTTGACCATGACGATGTCCGCGCCCTCGGCCAGGTCGAGGCGCACCTCGCGCAGCGCCTCGCCGATGGGACCGGCCGGGTCCTGCTGGTAGGCGCTGCGGTCGCCGAACTGCGGCGCGCACTCCGCGGCGTCCCGGAACGGCCCGTAGAACCCGGAGGCGAACTTGGCGGCGTACGCCATGATCGGGATATCGGCGAAGCCGTTGGCGTCGAGCGCCGCCCGGATGGCCCCCACCTGGCCGTCCATCATGCCGCTCGGCGCGATCATCTTGCTGCCCGCCGCCGCCTGCGCGACCGCCGCCGACGCGTACCGCTCCAGCGTGGCGTCGTTGTCCACCTCGCCGTCGGCCGTCAGCAGGCCGCAGTGCCCGTGGTCGGTGTACTCGTCCAGGCAGGTGTCGGTCATCAGCACCAGCGCGTCGCCCAGGTCGGAGGCGAGGTCGCGCAGCGCCACCTGGACGATGCCGTCGGGGTCGTCCGCGCCGGAGCCGCGGGCGTCCTTGTGCGCCGGAATCCCGAACAGCATGATCCCGCCGACGCCGGCCTCGGCCGCCTCGTGGGCCGCCTTGCGCAGCGAATCGCGGGTGTGCTGGACGACTCCGGGCATGGAGTCCACGGGCTGCGGCTCGGTGATGCCCTCCTTGACGAACATCGGCAAGATGAGCTCGGCCGGATGCAGCCGCGTCCCCGCGACCATCCGGCGCATCGCCGCGGTACGGCGCAGCCGCCGGGGCCGCGCCACCGGGTATTGGGCGTCCACCATGGTCTCCCCGCTCCGGATCACGCCGGCCCGCGGGATCGTCTCCCGCGGGCCGTTCGTGGATCAGTTGGTTTTCACACGCTCACTTCACCCTGCGCCGCGCGCCCCTGCGCATCTGGGACGGCCGGCGGGGCACCTCGCCCGCGGAGACCGCGGCGTTCCGCATCTTCGCACCGTAGTCGGCCAGTGCGGCGGCGAGGGCGGAAGCGGACGGCTTGTCGGCCATCACGTCGACCCGCAGGCCGAACTCCTCGGCCGTCTTGGCCGTCTGCGGCCCGATGACCGCGATCACCGTGACGTTGTGCGGCTTGCCGGCGATGCCGACGAGGTTCCGCACGGTCGAGGACGAGGTGAACAGCACGGCGTCGAACCCGCCGCCCTTGATCGCCTCGCGGATCGGGGCCGGCGGCGGCGCGGCGCGCACGGTGCGGTACGCCGTCACGTCGTCGCACTCCCAGCCGAGCTGGGTCAACCCCGCCACCAGCGTCTCGGTCGCGATGTCGGCCCGCGGCAGCAGCACCCGGTTGATCGGGTCGAGCATCGAGTCGTACGGCGGCCACTCGGCCAGCAGGCCCTCCGAGGACTGCTCGCCCGTCGGCATGAGGTCGGGCTTCACGCCGAACTCCACCAGCGCCCGCGCGGTGGCCTCGCCGACGGCGGCGACCTTGAGCCCGGCGAACGCGCGGGCGTCCAGGCCGTACTCCTCGAACTTCTCGCGCACCGCCTTGACCGCGTTGGCGCTGGTGAAGGCCACCCACTCGTAACGGCCCGTCACCAGGCCCTTGATCGCGCGGTCCATCTGCTGCGGCGTCCGCGGCGGCTCGACGGAGATCGTCGGCACCTCCTCGGGCACCGCGCCGTACGAGCGAAGCTGCTCCGACAGTCCCTTGGACTGCTCCTTGGTGCGCGGCACGAGCACCCGCCAGCCGAACAGCGGCTTGGTCTCGAACCAGGACAGGCGCTCACGCATGCCGACCGCGTCGCCCACCACGATCAGCGCGGGCTCGGTCATCCCGGCGTGCTTGAGGTCGGGGCCGAGCCGCCCGAGCGTGGAGACCACCGTGTACTGCTCGGTGGTCGTGCCGTCGCTGGTCACCGCCACCGGCGTCGTGGCGGGCTTGCCGGCCGCGATCAGCGCCTTGCTGATCGGGACCGCGTCCGCGACGCCGTTGTAGATCACCAGGGTGCCCTCGCACGCGGCGTGCTTGGCCCAGTCGTCCACCTGCGCGGCGTCCACGACCCGGAACTCCGGCACCGACGCCGCCGGCGGGATGCCCGCGTACGTCAGCGCGGCCGTGGCCGGCGGCACGCCGGGCACGATCTCGAACTCGACGTCCGCCTTCGCGCAGGCGGCCACCTCGTCGGTGACGGAGGAGAAGAAGGACGGGTCGCCGGAGCACAAGCGCACGACGGTACGGCCCGCCTTGGCGGCCTGGATGGTCTTCAGCGACACCGAGTTCTCCGCCGCGTCGGCGGAGATGTCGACGACCTCGACGCCTTCGCGGCAGTGGCGCAGCAGCGAGCCGTACGCCTGCCGGTCGAGCACGACGACGTCCGCCCTGCCCAGCTGGGCGGCGCCGCGCAACGTGAGCAGGTTCTCGTCACCGGGGCCGGCGCCGACGAAGGCGACGAACCCGGACGGGGTCTGAGTGCTGTGATTCGCGGAGCTCAATGGGCCTGCTCCCCCATCAACGTATCGGCCCCCTCGGCGATCATGGCTGCCGCGAGTTCGCGACCCAGGTCCACGGCCGCCGCGGAGGGTCCCGAGGTGGATTTGCGCACCGACCGTGCGCCGTCGACGGCGACGACGGTGGCGGTCAGATTGAGAATGTGCCCGTCACCGGAGGCGTACGCACCTACCGGGGCCGCGCAACCGGCCTCGAGGGCGGCGAGCACCGAGCGCTCGGCGGTCACGGCGGCCCGGGTCTGCGGGTCGTCGACGACGCTCAGCAACTCGATGAGGTCTTCGCGGTCGGCCAGGCACTCGACGGCGAGGGCGCCCTGCCCGGGAGCGGGCAGCACCTCGTCGGTCTCGAACACCTGGGCGATCTCCCCGTCCCGGCGGATCCTGGCCAGCCCGGCGGCCGCCAGCACGACGGCGGCGAACTCGCCCGACGTCACCTTGCCGATGCGGGTGTCCGCGTTTCCCCTGATGGGGACGTAGTCGAGATCCGGCCGGAGCAGGCGCAACTGGGCCACCCGGCGCGGCGAGCCGGTGCCGACGCGGGCCCCGGCGGGAAGGTCGTGCAGCGTGGCGGGGCCGACCAGCGCGTCACGCGGGTCGTCCCGCCGCGGGATGGCGGCCATCGCGATCCGCTCGTCCGGCTTGGTCGGCAGGTCCTTCAGCGAGTGGACCGCGAAGTCGACCTCGCCGGCGAGCAGCCGGCTGCGCAGGTCGCTCACGAACACGCCGGTGCCGCCGAGCTGGGTCAGCTGGGCCCGGGACACGTCGCCGAACGTGGTGACGCCGACGAGCTCCACCTCCCGGCCGGTCAGGGCGGTCAGCCGGTCGGCGACGATCCGCGACTGCGAGGTCGCCATCAGGCTCTTGCGGGTGCCGAGCCGCAGCGGGGCGGTCACTCCTCCACCTCCAGGCTCGAAACCGCCTCGGGCGCCTTCGGGTCGAGGCCGAACAGCTCGCGCAGCGCCTCGGCGTACTGGTCGCCGCCGGGCGAGGCGGCGAGCCGCTTGACCCGTACGGTCGGCTCGTGGAGCAGCTTGTCCACCACCCGGCGCACGGTCTGGGCGATCTCGTCGCGCATCCGCCCGTCGAGCTCCGGCAGCCGGGACAGCAGCCGGCCCATCTCGGCCTCGACCACCCCCGCGGCCTTGCTGCGCAGCGCCACCACCGTGGGGGTGACGAGCGCGGCCCGCGCGGCGTCGAGGTAGGCCTCGACCTCCTCGGCCACGATACGCCTGACCTGGCAGATCGCCTCGGCCCGGCCGCCGTCGGAGATGTCGGAGCCCACGCCGTCCTGCTGCATCGACTCCAGGTCGACCAGCGTCACGCCGGGCAGTGCCCGTACGCCGGGGTCGACGTCGTGGGGCAGCGCGAGGTCGAGGACGAACAACGGCTTGCCGCGGTCCCCGACCACCTCCGGGGTGATCGTGCGGATGCCGGCGCCGACGCAGGAGATCACCAGGTCGGCCTGCGCCAGCTCGGCCGGGACGTCGGCCAGGTCGACGGCCCGCCCGCCGACCGTCTCCGTGAGCCGTTCGGCACGCTCGCGGGTGCGGTTGGCGATGACGATGTCGGTCACGCCCGCGCGGGACAGCGTCGCGGCGGCCAGCGAGCTCATCGAGCCCGCGCCAACGACCAGGGCGCGCCGGCCACCGATCGGCCCGAGCGTCCGCTCGGCGAGCGTCAGCCCCACCCCGACCAGCGACGCGCCGGCCCGGTCGATGCCCGTGTCGGCGTGCGCGCGCTTGCCCACGCGCAGCGCGTGCTGGGCCAGCTCGTTGAGCGTGGTCCCGGCCGTGCCCTCCTGCTGCGCCAGGCGCAGTGCGGCCCGCACCTGGCCGAGGATCTGCCCCTCGCCGATCACCATGGAGTCGAGGCCGCAGGCGACGCTGAACAGGTGCTGGACCGCCCGGTTCTCGTAGTGCACGTACAGGTGCGGCGCGAGCGCCTCCTGGGACAGACCCGAGTGCGTGGCGAGCATGTTCGTCACCGCGGTGACGCCGGCGTGGAAGCGGTCGACCACGGCGTAGATCTCGACGCGGTTGCACGTCGAGACGACGAGCGCCTCCGACACGTTCTCATCCGCCTGCACGTCGTGCAGCAGCTTGACGAGCGCGTCCCCGCTGACCGTGACGCGTTCGAGCAGCGCGACCGGCGTGGTCCGGTGGCTCAGGCCGACGACGAGGAGGCTCATGAGCCCGCTCCGATCGATGGGTCACTCACATGACCACCCCGTCCGGCCACTCCTCGGCCATGATGGGCCCTCCATTAGCCTTGCGCTGCTCGTGGAACGCAAGTATCTGCAGCTCGATAGATAAGTCGACTTTACGGACATCCACCCCGTCTGGCACAGCCAAGACGACGGGGGCGAAGTTCAAAATACTGGTGACGCCCGCCGCGATGACGCGATCGCAGACCTGCTGCGCCGCGGTGGCGGGGGTGGCGATCACCACGATGGAGACACCCCGCTTCTTGATCACCGACTCGAGCTCGTCGGCGTGCTCGACGACGAGACCCGCGATGCGCTCGCCCACGACCTGCGGATCCGCGTCGAGCAGGCCGGCGATCCGGAACCCCCGGGTGGCGAACCCGCCGTAGTTCGCCAGCGCCCGGCCGAGGTTTCCCACGCCCACGATCGCCACGGCCCAGTCCTGGGTGAGACCAAGCTCACGCGAGATCTGGTAGATGAGGTACTGCACGTCGTAGCCCACGCCCCGGGTGCCGTACGACCCGAGGTGGGACAGGTCCTTGCGGAGCTTGGCGGAGTTCACCCCGGCGGCGAGCGCGAGGTCCTCCGAGCTCACCGTCGCCACGCCCCGTTCCGCCATCCCGTTGAGCGCGCGCAGATAGAGCGGCAGCCTCGCCACCGTGGCGTCGGGGATGCCGCGGTCGCGGGCCTGCGGGATTCGGCGGGTCACTTGCCGGGGCTCCAGGGGGACGGGACGGCCGGTTGCGCCCCCGGCCGCACAACGGATGCGACGGATAGATACCAGGTTAGTTTGTTTGTGAAGCTGTGCACAAAGTCGATCGTGTCGCGATCGTGCGCAGTCCTCTTCATCTCCAGGGTCCCAGGAGGGGGTGCCGGTCTCCGATCCGGGCCCCGGGGATCGCGATAATCGAGGCCATGGCTCCTGCAAACCACCGCATCACGCTGCTCGGCAAGCCCGGCTGCCACCTGTGCGACGACGCCCGCGCGGTGGTCGAGCGCGTGGCCGCGGAGCTGGGCGTCCCCTGGGAGGAACGCGACATCACCGCCTCGCCGGAGGACCAGGCCGAGTATTGGGAGATGATCCCCGTCGTCCTGATCGACGGCGTGCAGCACGACTACTGGCGGGTCGACGAGAGCCGGCTCCGCCAGGCCCTCCTGCGCTGAGCCGGGCGGCGGAGGTCACAGGATCTGCCGGGTGGGCAAGGGGACCACCTTCGCGGCGTTGACGCTGAGCTCGATGACGTTGGCCGCCAGCACGTACTTCACCCGCTCGGTCGCGAACCGCTCCATGTGCGGCTGCCGCTGGTGCTCGCTGTAGCCGACCTCGTCCCGGTAGAGCTCGTAGACGATGCGCTGGAGCGGGGCCGACTTGACCGCGTGGCAGACGAACAGCAGCGTGTCGGGCTCGTTGCGCTGGACGGCCTCCACCGTCTCCTCGGCCAGCCGGTCGAACGCCTCGCCCGAGCCGTCGAGCAACGTGAAGACGGTCAGCAGGCCGTAGAGGCCGGGGGCCGGCTTCACCGTGCCCCCCTGACCGGCGGGCCGGGCCGCCTGCCGATCGCCCTGTCCGCCGCCCTGGCGGCTCATGGGCGGCCGGGACCTGCCGCCGAAGCCCACGCCGAAGCTCGCCGCGAGGTCGGCCGGATCGGGGATCTCCGCACCCGGATAGAAGGCCCCCGTGGCGGGCATCGCCCGGTCGTGCTCGGCCGGGGACGCCGCGGGCATGCCGTACTCGCGCTGGCGGGGCTGGCCGTACTGGTCGGCGGCGAGAAGCTGACCGGTCGCGGGCCCGCCGAAGTCGTCGGCGGGCGGGCGGCCGTCCCGGGACCGCATGCGGGCGGCCTCGCTCTGCTCCCCCGCGCGGTATTCGGCCACCAGGTCGCCGAGCCCGGACCGCCGCGGCGCGCCCGCGGCCCCGGCCGCTCCGGGCATGCCGGGCCTGCCTCCCGGAGCCCCGCGCGGCGGCCCCGAGGGCGCGGAGGGCACGCGGGCCTCGGCACGGCCGTCCGCCCGGCCGCCGCGCCGTCCCTGCCACGCCTCCTCCGGGGCCTCGTCGTCCTCGGCCTCGTCGTCGTACGGCGCGAGCGGGCGGGCCACCGCGTACCAGACGCCTCCGGCGGAGGCGGCGAGCACGACGACGACGATCAGCCCCGGGAGCCCGAACTCGAGCGCACCCGAGATCGCCATGCCGGCCGGGGCGAGCACGACGCTCGCGTTCATGTTGTCGACGTCGTAGTCGTCGCCGTCCCGCCAGGCCAGCACCGCCTTGATGAGGCAGATCACCAGCAGCAAGACGACCAGGACGTGCACGCCCCGCAGCAGCCACTCCGGCCACAGGTCCCAGTGGGCCGGCCCGTCGGGCAGCGTCTTGCCGAAGTCGGCCAGGACGGGATCGAGCGCCATGATGACCGTGCCCACGACCGTGAGCGCGGCGCCGAGAAGCCAGCCGGCGAAGCGGGCGCCGGGCTTTTCCGCGAGCAGCTGGATGACGCCGATCGTCAGCGCCAGCGGTGCCAGCAGCGAGCCCGTGATCTGGTACACCCGGAACGTCACGGGCCCGAACCCGATGAGGTGACCGACGGCGATGGTGGCGAGCGACAACGCCAGCGCGCCCGTGGCGATGCTCCACGCAATCAGCCAACCGGCCGGCTCGTAACGGACACGCCCGACGAGTACGCCGGTGGTGATGCCGGCGAGCACGGCGCCGGCGAACGCGAGGAGAGCGACGAGGACTTCCATGGTGGACCCATGCTGCCGGACATCGGCTTGTCACGGGTAGCCGCGCCCTCCGACCGGGTGAAGCGCCATCCGCGTCTTGCCTGGAGAACACGATTCAGCCAGTCGAACGGATTGTGTTATCTCCCGTTGATTTCTAGAGTGTTCGAGCACGCCGACTCCCCTTCCCCCAAGGGATAACGGATGCCGAACACGTGGCCGCTGGCCGGGCTTTCCCCTCCGGCCACCACAGGAGCAGCGCACCCCGCGCGCTCCGCCGGTCTCTCCGACCGCGAGCACGAGTACGACGAGATGCGAAGTCTCGTGCTACGCGCCAAGACCGGCGACAGCGAGGCGTTCGGCATGCTCTACGACCACTACCTGGAGCTGGTTTACCGGTACGTCTACTTCCGCGTCGGCAGCCACGCGCTGGCCGAAGACCTGACGAGCGAGACCTTCCTGCGGGCACTGCGGGGCATCACCGACTTCACCTGGCAGGGCCGCGACTTCGGCGCCTGGCTGGTCACGATCGCCCGCAACCTCGTCACCGACCACTTCAAATCGGGCCGCAACCGCCTCGAGGTGACCACCGCCGAGATACTCGACACGCCCCTGGACGGCCCGCACATACCCGAGAACGCGGTCGTCGCCAACATGGTCAACGAACGCGTCATGCAGGCGATCAAGCAACTCGGCGCCGAGCAGCAAGAATGCGTGATCTTACGCTTCCTGCACGGGATGTCGCTCGCGGAGACGGCGAAGATCATGGGCAAGAAATCCGGAGCGATCAAGGCGCTCCAGTGGCGCGCGATCAGGGCTCTCGCCAGGGCGCTCCCCGACGATCTCGGCTGATGCCCCCGTAACCATTACCCATTCCCCATCGTTGGTCATGGTGCAGGTCTGATCTTGAGGCGGATCCGCGGGCAGGCCGGGAGGTGACGCGCTTCCCCGCATTCCCCCGAGCGGATCGCGCCGGGCGTCAAGCGGGGGATGGCGGGAGCGGAGATGGGCTGGTGGCGACCCTCGCGCCGCACGCATGGCGGGCGGGCTGCCCGCACCCGCGGCGTCTTCGGTCTCCGCGCCCTGCCGGGCCGCCGGTCGGCCGCCCGCACCCGCCGGGTCGCCGCGCATGTGGCCGGTCTGCGCTCCCTGCTGGGCGGCCCGGCGCCGGAGTTCCGCGAGAGGCTGCGCACCGAGCTGATGCGCGCCTACGCCGCCGAGCGCTCCGCGGGCAGGCACGCGGCGGCGCCCGCCGCCGGACCGGCGCGGCCCCGGCCCCGGCCGTCCCTGCTCGTACGGCTGCGCCCCCTGCTGGTGTTCTGCGTGCTGCTGGCGGCGATGTTCGGCACCGGTGTGCGAACCTATCACTCCATGCCGGGGGACGTGCTGTACCCGCTCAAGCGGATGGCGGAGGCGACGGTGCTCCGGCTCGCGTACAACGACGAGGAGCTGGCGGAGCGTGAGATGGTCGCGGCGCGGCTGCGCGCGGCCGAGACCGTCTCGCTGGTGGAGGCGTCCGCCCCGGACCGCCGCCGGTTGATCGGGCAGACGCTCGACGACATGGTGTCGACCACCAGGGCCGCGCTCACCCGGGTGGCACGGCGGGAGCCCGCCTCACGCAAGGCACGCGACTTCGCCCGCGAGCAGCGCAACCTCGTGGAGCCGCTGCTGCCGAAGCTCGACCGGGAAAACCGGGACAAGGTGAACCACTACCTGAGTTATGTCAACCAGTATCTGAGTTATGTCGACTCGTTCACCGGTTCCGGCCGTTGACACGTCATGTCCCGCTCTCCCTGGTCCCGGTCCGGGCACTGTCCGGCGGTTAAGCTGATGAGCCATGAGGCGGCTATTGCGACGACGGGAAGCGGCGGAGATCGCCGGTGAGGCGGCGGCCGCCGCGGCGGTGCCCGCTCCCGAGGTCGTCCCCGACCTCACGGCGGCGGCGTTCTTCGACGTCGACAACACCATGATGCGCGGCGCCTCGATCTACCACTTCGCCCGGGGACTGGCGGCACGCGGCCTGTTCACCAGCCGCGACCTGGCGAAGTTCGCGCTCGGGCAGGCGTGGTTTCGCGTACGGGGCAACGAGAACCCCGAGCACATCGCCAAGGCCAAGGAGATGGCTCTCGCCTTCGTCGCCGGGCTGAAGGTGGACGAGGTCGTCCGGCTGGGCGAGGAGATCTACGACGACGTGATGGCCGACCGGGTGTGGCAGGGCACCCGCGCGCTGGCCCAGGCGCACCTGGACGCCGGGCAGCGCGTGTGGCTGGTCACCGCCACGCCGGTCGAGCTGGCCCGGGTCATCGCGCAGCGGCTCGGGCTGACCGGTGCGCTGGGCACGGTCGCCGAGACCGCCGACGGCGCCTACACCGGACGGCTCGTCGGCGACCTGCTGCACGGCCCGGCCAAGGCCGAGGCCATCCGGGCGCTGGCGCGCCGCGAGGGCCTCGACCTGTCCCGCTGCTCGGCCTACAGCGACTCGGCCAACGACCTGCCGATGCTCTCCCTGGTGGGGCATCCGCACGCCATCAACCCGGACAGCGAACTGCGCGAGCACGCCAAGAAGCACGGCTGGGACATCCGAGACTTCCGCACGGGCAGGAAGGCGACGATGATCGGCCTGCCGATCGCCGCGACGGCGGGGGCCATCGCGGGCGGCGTGGCCGCCGGTATCGCCCTGCGCCGCCACTACCGCTCCGTCCTTTAACCCTCCGCCGGGGCTCCCCCGGGCTCCGCGAGCGGCTCGCGTACCGCTACCTCACCCGGCGGCTCGGCACGCTCGGCCAGATCCGCACCTTGCAGACGGCTCCCGTCCTGCACACGCTCAAGGCGGTCGGACACCTCACTCCCGTGGCCGCGCGGCCGGGAAGCCGCCCGGCGCGCGCCTGAACCGCGGTCAGGCGGCGGACCGGCCCTTGGATCGGCCCGGTGCGCGATCCGCCACGGCCCGCATGATCAGGCCGGCCAGCTCCCGGTTCACCAGTTCGGTCCGTTCGTAGCCGATCATGTGCCCGGCGTCGGGAATCCGTACGAACCGGGCGTCGGGCAGCGCCTCGGCGATGCGGCGGCCGTGGGCGAGCGGGGTGAGCCGGTCCCGCTCCCCCACCATGACCAGCGTCTCGATCCGCTTGAGCGCCCGCAGGGCGGCGTGCTTGTCGTGCGCCTTGAAGTCCCGGAAGAACCCGACCATGACCTCCGTGGGCGTCGCCGCGGCCATCGCGTTCACCACCCGGACGTGCCGCCCGCTCGCCTTCTTGCCGAACGCGACGTACCGGGTCACCGGCAGGTTCGTCCAGCTCTTCAGCCGGGGACGCGCGTCGATGGCGGCGGCGCGGGCCAGCATGTTCTCGAACACCGAGGTCGTGACGCGGGGAGCCAGCCGCCCGAGCGGGCCGGGAAGGCCGAAGGTGCTCGTGCCGAGCCCGCCCGCCGACGTGCTCAGCAGCGCCGCGCCCGCCACCCGCGACTCGACCAGGCCGGGATGCCGGTCCGCGAGCGCCATGATCGTCATGCCGCCCATGGAGTGGCCGGCGAGCACGACGGGCAGCCCCTCCGGCACGGTGGCCCCGATGAGGGCCGCGAGGTCGTCGCCCAGCCTGTCGATCGTGTACGTGTCCAGCGGCCCGGCCGAGGACTCGCCGTGCCCGCGCTGGTCGTAGAAGACGAGCGTGCCCAGGCCCGCCAGGGCCTCGCGCTGGGGCCGCCAGCAGTGCCGGTTCATCAGCCAGCCGTGCGCGAAGACGACGGCGCAGCGGGGATCGGGATGGTCGTCGATCTCCACGGCGAGGCGTACCCCGTCGCGGGTCGTGACCGTCGTGCGGCGGCCGGACGCGGCGCCGCCGGCCGATGCGGCCTCCGCCCGCCTGGTCCGGACGCGCTGCGCGGTGCCGATCGCCAGGCCGAGGGCGAGCCCGGCGAGGGCGGCGTTGCGCCCCTTGCTCATGGTGCTCCTCCGGGGATGAGAGTGAGCACACCATACCGACCAGTAGGTCGCTTTGTTAGACCCTGTGCCCAACAAGCCGCCGGCGGGGTGAGGTCACAGCACGATCGGGGGAAACGCCGGGCCCCGGCGCAGCCGCAGGACGTCGAGCTGCCGCTGTATGGTCTCCCGTACGTGGTCGGTCAGGTCGAAGACCAGCATGGGGTCGTCGGCCTCCTCCGGGGCGTACTCGTCGGTCCGGACGGGCTCATCGAACTCGATCATCCACTTCGACGGCAGCGGAAGCAGCCCGAGCGGCCCGAGCCAGGGGAACAGCGGCGTGATCGGCAGGTACGGCAGGCCGAGCAGCCGGGCGAGCGCCGGGATGTCGCCGATCTTGGGGTAGATCTCCTCCGCCCCGACGATGGCGCACGGGACGATGGGCACGCCGGCCCTGATCGCCGACGCGACGAACCCGCCCCGGCCGAACCGCTGGAGCCGGTAACGCTCGGAGAACGGCTTGCCGATGCCCTTGAAGCCCTCGGGGAAGACGCCGACGACCTCGCCCTTGCGCAGCAGCCGGTCGGCGTCCTCGGGACAGGCGAGCGTGTGCCCGGACTTGCGGGCCAGGTGCCCGAGCACGGGAAGCCGGTAGACCAGGTGGGCGCCGAGCAGGCGCAGCGGCCTGCCCAGCTCGTCGTGCACCGCGACCTGCAGCATCAGCGCGTCCACGGGCAGCGTGCCGGAGTGGTTGGCCACGATCAGCGCGCCGCTGCCGGCGGGCACGTTGTGCGCCCCGAGGGCCTCGACCCTGAACCAGTGCCGGTAGAGCGGGCGCAGCGCCTCGAGCAGCACCTTATCGTTCAGCTCGGGGTCGAAGCCGAACTCGTCGACCTCGTACTCGCCGGTGACCCGGCGCCGCAGGAAGGCGAACAGCTCGGCGAGCCGCTCGTCCGCCGTGCTCCCGGACGCGCGCCGGTCCCGGAAGTCGTCCATCAGCGTCCCGTCACGAAATCGGCCGGACCAGATCGGCCAGCCAGTCGACCACGGCGCGCGGCAGGTCGCCCGGGCCTCCCCGCGACCGCAGGAAGTCGTCGAACGCCGCCGCCGTGCTGTACTTCGGCCGCCAGCCGAGCTCGGCGGCGAGCCTGGTGGTGTCCACGGCGCGGCCGTGGCTCAGGAGCGACAGCTGCTCGGGCGAGAAGTCCACCAGCCGCGCGCCCCTGGCCAGCCCGCTGACGAGACGGAAGGCGGGGGACGGCAGCGGGATCACCGGCCGGCCCGTGCGCCGTACGCACTGGGACAGCAGCAGGACGCCGTCGCCCGCGACGTTGAACACGCCGGGATGGTCGGCCCGTGCCGTACGGCACAGCACCTCGACCACGTCGTCCTCGTGCACGAACTGCAGCCGCGGGTCGAACCCGAGCACGGTGGGCAGCACGGGCTGGGAGAAGTACCTCGTCAGCGGAGAGTCGACGCCCGGCCCCATGAGGGTGGCGAACCGCAGCGTGGTCGTGGTCACATCGGGCCGCCGCCGGGCGAAGCCCCGCACGTACGACTCCACCTCCGTGGCGTCCCTGGCGAAGCCGTGATGCGACACCTCGACGGGCTCGGTGTCCTCCGTGAACACGGCGGGAGCGTGCGGCGAGGAGCCGTACACGGCCGTGGTGGACCGCACGACCACCCGGCGCACCGTGGCGGAGCGCTGGCACGCCGCGAGCAACCGCATCGTCCCGATGACGTTGTGCTCCTTCATGGCCGGCCGGCCACCGCCCGATCCGTCGCCGCGGCCGCCTGCGGGGCCGCTGACCAGGCTGAGGTGCACGACGGTGTCGACGTCGGCGTCCCCGATGACATCGACGAGGTCGGGACCGCGCAACGCGACCCGGACGAACTCGATGCGGCCGGGCACCGCGCCGTCGCCCCCGGCCGGGGACGGCGGCGGCGCCGTGTCCACGCCGATGACCCGGTCGATCTCCGGGTCCGCCGCGAGCGCGCTCGCCAGACGGGCGCCGATGTGACCGGAGACACCGGTCACAAGCACAGTACGAGTCATCGACGCCTCGCCGGGGGTGTGCGTGTTCACGGTCGCCCGGTCCCCGGGGACCGGTGCGCGCTCCGTCTCGGCTACTTCTTGTTACGCCGCTGGATGCGGGTCTTCTTGAGAAGCTTGCGGTGCTTCTTCTTGGCCATGCGCTTGCGGCGCTTCTTGATCACAGAGCCCACGGGACCCCCAGGTGAAGGTGTAGCTGTCCAACCGGCGCGCGAGCGCACACCGGCTCAACAGATTACCGGCGATCCGTGGTAGATCGCTCCCCCGGGGGACCCCGCATCGGCCGGGAGTCGGCCACACCACAGTCAAGCGTGGCCGCCCGGGCGGTTCATCCCGCTTCGATGAACGCGTCCCTCAAGTAGTCGTGGACCGCCTGCTCGGGCACTCTGAACGACCGGCCGACACGGATGGCCGGTAACTCGCCTGAGTGCACGAGCCGGTACACGGTCATCTTGGACACCCGCATGACGGTCGCCACCTCGGCCACCGTCAAGAACTTCACCTCGCTGAGAGGTCTTTCGCCTGCACCCATCGGACGCCTCTTCCGCACGTGTTTACGGGTTATCCCCACTGGTGCCATTGCTCACGCACGTCTACTGCCGTCAGCGTAAGTCCGGACCTCGAGTAGGCAAACCCCTCATTCCATCAGTCAGCGGAGCCGTATGCCGTCGAAATCGAGAAAATCGCTGGCAGCAGCCGGGTCGTGCCCCTCGCCTCAGTCTTGGAACGGACCAACTTCTCTCACATCAGAGTCGCCCAGCCGCACGAAAAAGTTGGCAAACGGGCGACACAAAGCCGCAAAAGCGGGCGCGAAATGCCCGGTTAGGGAGGTCCGGAAGGGGTGTCAGAGGCTGCGGGCGACCCGGGCGAGCAGGTATGCCGTCAACGGAGCGTAGAAGCGGGGCAGCACATTGTCATCGAGGGGGACGGTGACCGCGATCTTCCCCTCGGCCTCGCCCACGAACAGCGCCGGATCGTTGCTGTCGGCGAAGCCCACGGTCTCGATCCCGGCCTCGCCCGCGGCCCCCGCCCAGCCGTGGTCGGCGATCACGAAGTCGGGCCGCTCCTCGGCCAGCATCGCCTCCATCGGCTCCGGGTCGTGGGTGTGCACGAAGCTGCCCCGGTCCTCCAGCATCGCCACGCCGTCGAGGTAGCGGATCCGCCTGCGGCGGCCGAGGCCGCCGACGTACGCCCACCCCTCGGCCGGCGTGAGCAGGGTCGCGCCGTTCTCCGCGAGGAACCGCGCCAGCGCGAGGTGGATGGTAAGCAGGCCGGTCGGGTGACCGGTGGCGAGCACGACGCGGGAGGAGCCGTGCCGCAGCACCTTGGCGATCCGCTCGCCCATCTCCTCGACGGCGTCGATGGTCCGCTCGGGGTCGATGGTGTCGGTCCCCTCGCGGTGCCCGGGATCGGCCGACACTCCCACCTTGCCGGCCATCAGCGCCAGCACGTCGTGATAGGACCACTCGCCCCGGAAGGTGAGCCCGAAGAGGTAGTGCGGGTCGCGCAGCGCGAGCGACCGGTAGTGGTCGAGGTTGTTCTCGCGGCTGGTCGCCACCTCACCCGCGATGGCGGTGCGGACCAGGTGTTCACGCAGCTCGGCTCGGGTGGGTGGTGCGGTCACGACGGGTACAGCGCTCCTCGGCTCGGCATGATCGGCGTACTTCTCAGGGCATGGGGTCCAGGCCGTAGTAGGGGAACACCGCCTTCCTGGTCGCGATGACGGCCCTGTCGACGGCGTCGGCTGGATCGTACCCTTCCGAAATGTCCCGCCATTGCGGGTGTCGCCCGTCGGTCATGGTCAGGGGCGGCACCTCCCCGGTGCGCTCCCGCGCGTACGCCTGCCAGGTCTCCGGTGTGACGGCCGAGGGGTCGACGGGCCGCCCCAGCGCCTCGGCGATCAGGTGCGTCCACGCCCGCGGCACCACCCGGACCAGCTCGTAACCCCCGCCGCCCACCGCGATCCACCTGCCGCCCGCCGTCTCGTGGGCCAGCCGGTGCAGCGCGGCGTACGCGGTGCGCTGCCCGTCCAGGCTGAGCATGAGATGGGCCAGCGGGTCGAGGGCGTGGCTGTCGCAGCCGTGCTGGGTGACCAGGATCTGCGGCGCGAAGGCGCGCAGCAGCGGCGGGACCACCGCGTGGAAGGCGCGCAGCCACCCGCCGTCGCCGCACCCGGCCGGCAGCGCCACGTTGACCGCCGTGCCGTGCACGCCGGTCTCGTGGGGGAAGCCGGTGCCGGGGAACAGCGTGGCCGGGCTCTCGTGCAGGCTGATCGTGAGCACCCTCGGGTCGTCGTAGAACGCCGCCTGGACGCCGTCGCCGTGGTGCACGTCCACGTCCACGTACGCGATCCTCGTCGCGCCCTGCGACAGCAGCCACGCGATGGCGACGGCCGGGTCGTTGTAGACGCAAAAGCCGCTCGCGGCGCCGGGCATGGCGTGGTGCAGCCCGCCCGCGATGTTGACCGCGTGCTCGGCCTCGCCGTTCCACACCGCCTCGGCGGCGGCCAGCGTCGCACCCGTGACCAGGGCGGCCGCCTCGTGTACGCCCGCGAAGGCGGGATTGTCCTCGGTGCCGAGCCCGTGGCGCAGGTCGGGGCGGCCGTCCCGGGAGACGTTCTTGACCGCCTCGATGTAGTCCCGGTTGTGCACGAGCGCGATCTCGTCCTCGGTCGCCGGGACGCAGCCGATCGTCTCGGCGCCGCGGAGCACGCCGAGGTCCCGGGCGAGCGCCATGGTCAGCTCGACGCGTACGGGCGCGAGCGGATGGCCGGGCCCGAAGTCGTACGTAACCAAAGCGTCGTCCCAGACGACCCGCACCGTCTGACTCATGCCGCGACGCTACCGCACATGCAGTCACCGGCGTTCACCCGGGCGTCACGCGTCCGTTCAAGCCCGTACGGCCCGTTCAGTCGGTGCGGAGGGCGACGACGGGGTCGAGCCTGGCCGCGCGCCGGGCGGGCGCCACGCCGAAGAAGACGCCCACGGCAGCGGAGACCCCGAAGGCGAGCACGATCGACCACCAGGTGATCGACGCCGGCACCGGCGAGACCGCCCGGATCAGCAACGCCCCGCCGACCCCGGCCAGGATGCCGATCACGCCGCCGACCGTGGTCAGCAGCACGGCCTCGATCAGGAACTGGCCGAGGATGTCCCGGCCGCGGGCGCCGAGCGCCTTGCGCAGGCCGATCTCCCTGGTCCGCTCCCTGACGCTGACCAGCATGATGTTGGACACCCCGACGCCGCCGACCAGCAGCGAGATCCCCGCGATGGCGGCGAGCACGCCGGTCAGCATGCCGAGGACCGTGCCGATCGTGCCGAGGAGCTGGGTCTGGGTGACGGCCGAGAACGTCTCGCCCGGATAGCGCTCGGACAGGGCGTCCACGACCTTCCGCCGCAGCGGCTCGATCTCGTCGGGGCCGGAGGCGCCGACGGCGATGCCGTTGATCCTCGGCAGCCCGATCAGCCGCTGTGCGGTGGTGACCGGCAGGTGCACCTCCTGGTCCCGCGCCACGCCGAACGTGGCTCCGACCGTCGCGTAGACGCCGACCACGCGGAAGCGCACCCCCGCGATCGTGACCTGGCGGCCGATCGGATCGACGTCGCCGAACAGCTTGGCCGCGACCTCCGAGCCGAGGATCACCACCCGCCGCCGCGTGTCCACGTCGGTCTTGGTGAGATAGCGGCCCCGGCGCAGCGGCCGGTCGAAGACGTGGGCCATGTTCTCGTCGGTCCCGGTGAGCGTGGCGAACACCTCCACGCGCCCCACCCGGACCGGCTCGCCGGAGTTCACCGCGACCGTCACCTTCGACGGATCGCCGACCACGCGCCGCACGTACGCGACGTCCGACAGGTCGAGACGGCTCTGCGTGGGGGCCGCGCCCAGGCCCACCTGGCCGGGTACGACGAGGATGATGTTGCTGCCGAGCCCCGAGATCTCCTTCTCGATGGCGTCCTTGGCCCCGGTGCCGATGGCCACGAGGATCACCACCGAGAGCACGCCGATGATCACGCCGAGCATGGTCAGCATGCTGCGCAGCCGGTTGACCCGCAGCGCCTCCACCGCCATCCGCAGCGCCTCGGCGGTCTTCATGCGTCACGCTCGATTCTGCCGTCGCGTACGTGGATCCTGCGGCGGGCCCGGGCGGCGACCTCGGCGTCGTGGGTGACGAGGACGACGGCGACGCCGCCCTCGTTGAGCCGTTCGAGCAGGCCCATCACCTCCTCGCCGTTGCGGCTGTCGAGGTTGCCCGTGGGCTCGTCGGCCAGCAGCACCCGGGGATCGCCCACCAGCGCCCGGGCGACCGCCACCCGCTGCTGCTCGCCGCCGGACATCTGCGAGGGCCGGTGCGTGAGCCGGTGGCCGAGCCCGACCGCCTCCAGCGCCCTCCTGGCCCGCTCCCTGCGCTCGGCGCGGGGCACGCCCCGGTAGACCAGCGGCAGCGCGACGTTGTCGAGCGCGGACGTGCGGGCCAGCAGGTGGAACGACTGGAACACGAAGCCGATCGTGCGGTTGCGCAGGTCGGCCAGCCCGGAGTCGTCGAGCGTCGCGACGTCCACGCCGTTCACCCGCAGCGTGCCGGAGGTCGGCCGGTCGAGGCAGCCGAGCAGGTGCATCAGCGTGGACTTGCCCGAGCCCGACGGGCCCACGATGGCCACGAACTCCCCCTGCTCGACGCGCAGATCGACCCCGCGCAGCGCGTCGACCGTCACGCCGCCGTCGAGCCGGTAGGAGCGGGCGAGGCCGACCGCTTCGAACGCCGGCGTTCCCCGGCCGTCGGCGAGGCTCACGGCAGGGCCTGGCCCGGGCGCACGGCGTCCGCCCCCTTGACCACCACACGCTCACCGGGGGACACCCCGCTGAGGATCTCCACGACCGCGTCGCCCTGCGCGCCCAGCCGTACGACCCGCCGCTCGGCCTTTCCGTCGCGCACCGCCCAGACGATCGAGTCCCGGCCGCTCGTCACGATCGCCGAGGCGGGCACGGCCGTGGCGTTCTCCGACCGGCGTACGGACAGGCGCACCACGGCGCTCATCCCCGGCTTGGGGGCGGGGGCCGGGCTGCCGTCGTCGTAGGAGCCCCGGCCCAGGCGCAGCCGTACGGGATAGCTGACCCCGCCGGTCGCGCCCTCCTTGGGAGTGACCCCGACGCCCGTCACGGTGGCGGGGTACGTCGCGCCGTTCACCGCGTCGAACTCGACCTCGCCCGGCGTGCCCTTGCGGACCAGCAGCACGTCGGTCTCGTCCACGTCGGCGGACAGCGTGAGCACCGACACGTCGGTCACCGTGACGATCGGGTCCCCGGCGGCCACCGGGACGCCGGTGGCGATCGTCCCGCCGGAACGGCCGGTGGGCGGGGCGCCGGCGGCGGCAGCCGCCTGTCCCGCGCCCGTCTGGGCGGCCAGCCCGGCGGGCAGCTGCGCGACCAGCGCGCCGAGGCCGGCCGCGCTCCCGGCGGACGAGCCGCCGCCGAGCGTGACGACCCCGTCGAAGGGCGCCCGGATGACCAGCGCGTCCACGGTCTGCTCCGCCGCGCGCAGGGCCGCCTTGGTCTGGGCGCGCGAGGCCTCCCGCAGCGACGCCAGGGACGCGCCGATCCCGCTCATCCCCGCGCTCACCTGGCCGCTCACCTGCGACAGCATCTGGTCGATGGAGCGGGTCAGCCCGTCGAGCACCTCGCCGAGCGCCCGCCGCTGGGCGCCCTGGCTCTTCTCGGCGGCGTCGATGGCGGCCAGCAGCTGCGCTCTGACCTCGTGGTCGCCGATCGACTTGGCCGCCTTCCTGGCCCGGGCGAACGACTTGGCGACGTGCGCGTCGAGCGAGCTCGGCACCCGCAGCCGCGGCAGCCGTACGGTCACCGGGGCGCCGCCGAAGGAGACGGGCTTGGCGGCCTGCCTGTCGGCCTTCCGCGCGGCCGAAAGCTGCTCCCTGGCCTGGGGAGAGCTGATCTTGGCGAGGATCTGGCCCTTCTTCACCGTGTCGCCGTCGTGGACGTACAGACGGGCGATCGTGCCGGGGGCGGGGGCGGTCAAAGTGGCCGTCGCACGCGCGCCCACCGTCGCCGGGGCCTCGACGACCTCGCTGACGGTGGTCCTGGTGACCGTCGCGACCTGGACTTGCTGGGGTTCCGGCGACGAGCACCCGGCGGCGAGCAGGACGGCGAGAAGCGGGATGGTCCCGCGACGAGTCGTCACCGTGCCAATGGTAAAGCGATGGTCAAGAACCCGTTGGCCGATCATGGCGAAAGCCGGCGCGAGGGCCCGCCCGATCGGCGGCGCGGGGGTCAGCCGGCGGCGAGACGGCGGCTGCGCTCACAGGCCGCCTCGATCGCGTCGAGGAACGCGGCCCGCACCTTGTGGCGCTCCAGCTCGGCGATGGCGGCGATCGTGGTGCCTCCGGGCGAGGTCACGGCTTCCCGCAGGATCACCGGGTGCTCCCCGGAGTCGCGCAGCATGATCGCGGCGCCGACGATCGACTGGGTCACCATGTCGAGCGCCGCGGCGCGCGGCATGCCCAGCAGGATCCCGGCGTCGACCATCGCCTCGACCAGGTAGAAGAAGTACGCCGGGCCGCTGCCGGACAGGGCGGTGGCGGCGTCCTGCTGCGACTCGGGGATGCGCAGCACCTTGCCCACCGGGCTGAGCAGCTCCTCCGTGCGCTTGAGGTGCTCCTCCGAGGCGTGCGCGCCCGCCGAGATCACGCTCATGGCCTCGTCCACCAGGACGGGCGTGTTGGACATGACCCTGACGACCGGCACGCCCTCCCCGAGCCTGGCCTCCACGAACGCGGTCGTGATGCCCGCGGCCACCGAGATCACCAGCCGATCGGCGGCCACATGCGGGGAGATCTCGGTCAGCAGCGCGCCCATGTCCTGCGGCTTGACGGCGAGGATCAGCGTCTCGGCCAGCTTGGCGGCCTCGGCGTTGCCCGCGATCCGCACGCCGTACCGCTCGCGCAGCGCCTGGGCCCGCTCGGGCCTGCGGGCCGTCGCCACGATCTCGTCCGGCCGCAGACCGGCGCGTACCAGCCCAGACAGCAGGGCCTCGCCCATCTTTCCGGTCCCGAGAATCGCGATCATTGCTGCACCTCTTCTGGGCTTCGCCGGGATCTCCCCGCAGCTTACCGACCCCGTGAAACGAAGCCGAACGCAACGGGCCCGGTCCGGAGGGTCAGTTCCACAGGCCCGCGGCGGCGGTCTCGGCGACGTAGTCCTCGAACCGCCGGGGCGGCCGGCCGAGTGCCTGTTCCACGCCGTCGGAGGGCGCGGGGCCCCGCCCCTCGCGGATGTTCACCAGGAGACCGGTGAGCAGCCGCGCGACCTCGGGCGGGACGCCGTTCGCGACCTGGCGTTCCACGAAGGCCTCGGGATCGACGTCCACGTGCCGGATCGTGCGTCCCGTGGCCCTGCCGATGAGGTCGGCCGCCTCTCCGAAGGAGACGGCCCGCGGGCCGGTCAGGTGGTAGATCCGGCCGCCGTGCCGCTCCCCGGTCAGCGCCGCCGCGGCGACCTCGGCGATGTCCTCGGCGTCGACGAACGGCGTGCGCCCGTCGCCGGTGGGCAGGGCCAGGGTCCCGGCGAGGATCCCCTGCCGCCAGAACGCCTCGCTGAAGTTCTGCGAGAACCAGTCGGGCCGCAGGATCGTCCAGCCGACGCCCGAGTCGCGCACGGCCTGCTCCGCGGACTTCAGCGGGTGATCGTCACCGGCCTCGCCCACGCCGTGGGCGGACAGCAGCACCAGCCGCCGCGCACCGGCGGCCACCGCCTCGGCGACGAGAGCGGGGACGCGCGCCCGGCGGTCCAGGCCGGGCCGCAGGTCGGGCTCGACGATGTAGACGGCGGCGACCCCGTCGAGCGCGGGCGCCCAGGTCTGCGGCCTGCCCAGATCGAAGGGCACGTCCCCGCCGGTGCGGGACGCCGTACGGACCTGTATGCGGGTCTGTGCACCGGCGGCCTTCAGGCGCCGGACGACGCGGCGACCGGTCTTGCCGGTGCCGCCGATGACGAGGATCTTCTCCATGCCTCAAGCAAACCGGAGGAAGCCGAGACGATCCATTGGAGAAGGTCGCCGATTCATTTGTGAGCGTCTACCGTGACGGCATGGACGTGCTGAGCGATCTGCTCCATCGGGCGCACGCCAGGAACGCGCTGGTCCGGCAGTTGATCCAGCGGCCGCCGTGGGCGCTGTCCTTCACCGGCCCCCCTCCTCTCACAGTCGTGGCCGCGCTCGGCGGCCACGCGTGGGTCCGGCTCGACGACGCGGACCTCGCCCCGGTCCGCCTGGCCCCGGGTGACATCGCACTCATCGGCGGCGCCCGCGCGCACACCATCGCCGACGACCCGTCCACCCCGCCGCGGGCCGTGATCCACGGGATCACAAAGCACGTCGTCGCCGGCGGCGAGGGGGCGGCCGCGGCGCGGCGGAGCCTCGGCCCGCGCACCTACGGCGACGGCCTTCCCGGGGCCACGGTCATGCTCAGGGGCGCCTGCGAACTGCGCGGCGAGGCAGGCGTCCGGTTGCTGGGCATGCTGCCGCCGCTGGCGGTCGTACCGGCCGGGCCGCGCACCCGGGCGGCCCTGGATCTGCTCGCCGCCGAGGTCGCCCGCGACGAACCCGGCCAGGACGCCGTCCTCCACCGGCTGCTCGACCTCGTGCTCGTGCTCGCGCTGCGGGCCTGGTGCACCGGCCCGGCGGCCTCGTCGCCCTCCTGGCACCGGGCGCTCGCCGATCCCGCCGTCGGCGAGGCGCTGCGCCTGATGCACGAGCGTCCCGCCCATCGGTGGACGGTCGCCGAACTGGCCGCGGGGGTGGGCATGTCCCGGGCCGCCTTCGCCGCGCGTTTCAAGAGCATGGCCGGCGAGCCCCCGCTCACCTACCTCACCGGCTGGCGGATGACCCTGGGAGCCGACCTGCTCGGCGACACCGACGCCACCGTCGCCGCCGTGGCCCGCGAGGTCGGCTACGAGGACGCGTTCGCCTTCAGCGTGGCGTTCAAGCGCGCGTACGGCGTGAGCCCCTCGGCCTGGCGCCGCCGGGCGCGCTGAGCCTTGCCGCCCGGGGCGTACGGCGGCGCGCGGGGATCAGGTCAGGAGGTCCGGCGGCGCAGCGTCGCGGCGCCGAGGAGGAGGGCGAGCACGGCCGACCCCGCCACCACGACGACGTCGCGCCAGAACTCGCCGCCCGGGTCGGTGTCCGCGACCGCGTGCGCCATCGCCTCGATCGCGTACGACATGGGGAGCACGTTTGAGATCCACTCGAGCAGGGTCGCCATCTGCGCGCGCGGCACGAGGATTCCGCCGAGCAGGATCTGGGGGATCATCACGATCGGCATGAACTGCACGGCCTGGAACTCCGTACGGGCGAACGCGCTGCACAGCAGGCCGAGGGCGGTGCCGAGCAGGGCGTTGAGCAGGGCCACGAGCACCAGCGGCCACAGCGGGCCGGGCAGATCGAGGCCCAGCCAGGTGAGGGAGACGGCCAGCGCCAGCGCCACCTGGACGCAGGCCGCCAGCCCGAACGCGAGGCCGTACCCGAGCAGGAGATCGAGCCGGCCGAGCGGCATCGCCATGAGCCGCTCGAGCGTGCCCGAGGTGCGCTCGCGCAGGGTCGCGATCGAGGTGATGAGGAACATCACCAGGAAGGGGAAGACGCACAGCAGGATCGGCGCCCAGCGGCCGAACGCCCGCTCGTCGTCCATTACGTAGTACAGCAGGATCATCACCAGCGTCGGCACCAGGACCATCAGCGCGACCGTGCGCCGGTCGTGGCGGAGCTGGGTCACGATCCGCCGGGTGGTGGCGAGGGTGATCCGGAGACTCATGCCGCCGCCCTCTCCTCGATGAGGCGCAAGAACGCCTCCTCCAAGTCGGTCGTACGCGTGTGGGCCCGCAGGCCGTCGGGGGTGTCGTCGGCCAGGATCTCCCCTTCGCGCAGCACGATCAGCCGCTCGCACCGCGCGGCCTCGTCCATGACGTGGCTGGAGACCAGGATCGTGACGCCGCCTTCGGCCAGGCGGTGGAAGAGCGTCCACAGCTCCTGCCGCAGCACGGGGTCGAGCCCGACCGTCGGCTCGTCGAGCACGAGCACCTCGGGACGGCCGAGCAGGGCCACCGCGAGCCCGGCGCGGCCCAGCTGGCCGCCCGAGAGCGTGGACGCGAGCTGGTGGGCGGCGTCGGCGAGCCCCACCTCCGCCAGCACCCGCTCGGGGTCGTCCTTCGGCGCGCCGAGCACGGCGGCGAAGTAGCGCAGGTTCTCCAGCACGGTCAGGTCCCGGTAGACGGCCGGGCTCTGCGTGGAGTAGCCGATCCTGCGGCGCAGGCCGGCGCTGCCCGCCGGCTCGCCGAGCACGGTCACCTCGCCGTCGCCCACGACCTGGACGCCCACGATCGCCCGCATGAGCGTCGTCTTCCCGCAACCGCTCGGCCCGAGCAGGCCGGTGACCTGTCCTCGCGGCACCGCGAAGGTGAGGCCGTGCAGGACCTCCACCCCGCCCCGCGACACCCGCAGATCCCGTACGACGATCGCGGGATCCATTAAATTCATCATGCGTTGAAATTAGCCCCGGCGCGACGGTGCGTCAACGGCCGAGTCGCGCACCCGGACTGAGGGGCCGGGTGCCCGGGCATGGGAAGCGGGTGGACCAGATGGACGACGGGCTTGCGGCGACACCGGGCACGGCCGCCGCGGCGACGCACCCGGAGGACGGCGGCGTCGGACGGGGCCGGCACCGCACGCGGGCGGCCGCCGCCGCGCCCGTCCACCCCGGCACGCCGGCCGGTGAACCGGCGGCTCTGCGCACCCGTGTAAGGGGCATGAGAAAGCTCTGGCTCGTGGCTCTCCTTTTCCTGGCGGTGGCCTGCGGGGGGACCTCCTCCACCTCCGCCTCACCCGGGCAGCCGGAAGGCTCGCCCTCCGGCGCCGGGACCGATCACCCCTCTCGCCCGACGGCCCCGTCTCCGGATGCGGTCGTCAGCGGCGCGCCGGCGGCCCCGCCGGGCGCGCCGAGCGGCACCCCGTCTCCCGTGACCCCGGCCGGGCCCACGCTGAACCCGCGCAAGGTGCCGTGGGAGAGCGCCACCCCCGCGAGCGACGGCCGGTCTCTCGACGTCGTGTGGTGGTCGGGGGTGGAGCCCTGCCATGTGCTCGACCACGTCGAGGTGACCGAGACCGCCCGTACGGTCACCGTCACCCTGTACGAGGGCCAGGACCGGCGATCGCCCGACGCCGTCTGCATCGAGATCGCGGTCTTGAAGACCACGAAGGTGCGGCTCAAGGCGCCGCTCGGCGGGCGGAAGGTCGTGGACGGCGCCGAGTAGGCAGGCGGGACGGGCGGCGTGGCCGCCTCGTACGACGAGGCAGGCGGGGCGGTCCGCACGCGTTCGCGATGACGGGAACAAATCCGCGCGCCCCAAAGTTGAGCCAGATAGACTCAAGCTGTTTGACAGACCCTCAGCGGGGTCCCAGTATTTGAGTCTGACCGACTCAACTTTGACTACAAGGACGTACTCATGGCACGTGCGGTAGGTATCGACCTGGGGACGACCAACTCCGTCGTCTCGATCCTCGAGGGCGGCGAGCCCACGGTCATCGCGAACGCTCAGGGCTCGCGGACCACGCCGTCCGTGGTCGCGTTCGCGAAGAACGGAGAGGTGCTCGTCGGCGAGGTCGCCAAGCGGCAGGCGGTGACCAACGTCGACAGGACCATCCGCTCGGTCAAGCGCCACATGGGCACGGACTGGTCGATCGAGATCGACGGCAAGAAGTTCACGCCCCAGCAGATCAGCGCGTTCGTCCTCCAGAAGCTCAAGCAGGACGCCGAGGCCTACCTGGGCGAGAAGATCACCGACGCGGTGATCACCGTCCCGGCGTACTTCAACGACGCCCAGCGGCAGGCCACCAAGGAGGCCGGCCAGATCGCGGGCCTGAACGTCCTGCGGATCATCAACGAGCCCACCGCCGCCGCCCTGGCCTACGGCCTGGACAAGGAGAAGGACCAGACCATCCTGGTCTTCGACCTCGGCGGCGGCACCTTCGACGTGTCCCTGCTGGACGTCGGTCAGGAGGACGGCCACGGGTTCGTCGAGGTCAAGGCCACCAGCGGTGACAACCACCTCGGCGGCGACGACTGGGACCAGCGGATCGTCGACGAGCTGGTGACCCGGTTCAAGAACGCGCACGGCGTGGACCTGTCCAAGGACAAGATGGCTCTCCAGCGCCTGCGCGAGGCGGCCGAGAAGGCCAAGATCGAGCTGTCGTCGCAGACCGAGACCACGATCAACCTGCCCTACATCACCGCCTCCTCCGAGGGCCCGCTGCACCTGGAGGAGAAGCTGACCCGGGCGGAGTTCCAGCGGATCACCGCCGACCTGCTCGAGCGCTGCAAGGGCCCCTTCCACCAGGTCATCAAGGACGCGGGGATCAAGGTCTCCGACATCGCCCACGTGGTCCTGGTCGGCGGCTCCACCCGTATGCCGGCCGTGACCGACCTGGTGCGGGAGCTGACCGGCGGCAAGGAGCCCAACAAGGGCGTGAACCCGGACGAGGTCGTCGCCATCGGCGCCGCGCTCCAGGCCGGCGTCCTCAAGGGTGAGGTCAAGGACGTCCTGCTGCTCGACGTCACCCCGCTCAGCCTGGGCATCGAGACCAAGGGCGGGATCTTCACCAAGATCATCGAGCGCAACACGACGATCCCGACCAAGCGCTCGGAGGTCTTCACCACGGCCGAGGACAACCAGCCGTCGGTGCAGATCCAGGTCTACCAGGGCGAGCGCGAGATCGCGGCGTACAACAAGAAGCTGGCCACCTTCGAGCTGACCGGCATCGCCCCGGCCCCGCGCGGCATCCCGCAGATCGAGGTCACCTTCGACATCGACGCCAACGGCATCGTGAACGTCTCGGCCAAGGACCTCGGCACGGGCAAGGAGCAGTCGATGACCATCACCGGCGGCTCGGCCCTGCCCAAGGAGGAGATCGAGCGCATGATGCGCGAGGCCGAGTCCTACGCCGAGGAGGACAAGCGGCGCCGCGAGGAGGCCGAGGTCCGCAACAACGCGGACGCGCTGGCCTACCAGACGGAGAAGTTCCTCCGGGAGAACGACGAGAAGGTCCCGGCCGACGTGAAGAGCGAGGTCAACGCCTCGCTCGCCGAGCTGAAGAAGGCGCTGGAGGGCACCGACGTGTCCACCATCCGCACCGCCGCCGAGAAGCTCGCCACGGTCAGCCAGAAGATGGGCTCGGCCATCTACGCCCAGTCCCAGGCGAGCGGCGACGGCGGCACGGCCGGCGCGGGCGCGGAGGGTGCCCAGGCGAAGGCCGACGAGGACGTCGTCGAGGCGGAGATCGTCGATGACGATCGGGAGGGCGGCCGCAAGTGAGCGCGCGTGAAAACGGCTCCGAGGAGGAGCCGGTAATCCGCGACAACCGCAAGATCGATCCCGAGACCGGCAAGGCCCGTGAGCCCGCCGGAGGCGCTCCCGAGGCCGCCTCCGGCGGCCAGGGCACGGAGACGGCGGCGGCGCCCGCCGAGGCGTCCGCCACCGACCTGCTCGCCGAGCGCACCGCCGACCTTCAGCGGCTCCAGGCGGAGTACAGCAACTACCGCAAGCGGGTCGAGCGCGACCGGGTCGCCGTCAGGGAGCAGGCCGTGGCGAGCGTGCTCACCGAGCTACTGCCCGTGCTCGACGACATCGGCCGTGCCCGCGACCACGGCGAGCTCACCGGCGGCTTCGCGAAGGTGAGCGAGTCGCTGGAGGCGGCCCTCGGCAAGCTGGGGCTCACCTCGTACGGCACGAAGGGCGAGCCCTTCGACCCGACCGTGCACGAGGCCCTGCTGCACAGCTACTCGGCGGAGGTGACCGAGCCCACGTGCGTCGAGATCCTCCAGCCGGGTTACCGGCTCAACGACCGGATCCTGCGGCCCGCCCGCGTGGCCGTCGCCGAGCCGGGCGAGGAGACCGCGGCGGAGCAGCCGGCGGAAGAGGCGGCGGAGCAATCGGCGGAGCAGCCGGCGGCCGGCTCCGGCGAGGCCGGCGCGTCCGGCAAGCCGGACGAGAACTGAAATCGCGGGTGTCTCTCCCGATCGGCGAAGATCGGGAG
>JADGHC010000276.1 GCA_019689655.1 Microbispora sp. | reverse complement strand
CGGCCGACGTGCCGGTCGTACCGGCGCAGGGCGCGCACGAAGTCGTCCAGGTCCTGCCGGGAGAGCGGCGCCTCACCCGTCAGCGGCCGGCGCGCGTCCTCCGGGATCTCCGCCAGCAGGCACAGCCGCCACAGCAGCTCCGTGAGCTGGGTCCCCGATCCCGGGATCGGCCGGGAAAGGCTGTCCAGCATGGACAGCAGCACGCTCTCCCAGAAGCTTCTGGCGTCGAGCAGGCTGACCAGGAAGAAGTAGCCGTCCTCCTCGTGCACCTTCTGCCGGACCCAGCCGAGCAGGTGCGTCTTGCCGGAGCCGCGCTGCCCCTCGACGACGACGCCGATGGGGCTCGCGTCGGCGCTCTCCTCGGCCTCGATGAACCCGTCGAGCACGGTCTGCGCGGTCTGCCGGTGCAAAGTCCCGACGTGGAACGGCAACGGCCGCCACACGTCGTCGGGGACCTTGGCGTAGTTGAACCTCAACGCCGCCAGAGCGTCCAGTTCCTTGCCGGGCATCATGCTCCGATCCAAATGCGGTGCTTGGGCTGGTCGCCGATGACGACGGCGGCGTCCCGATCCTCCTGGGTGAGGGTCTTCTGGCTTTCCCAGGGAACGAGCCGCACGTCGGGCCGGGCGATCATCCGGCGCAGGGTGGCGTCGACCTCGTCCCTGGGGACGTCGCCCAGCAGCGGACGCAGCCGGGTCAGGCTGACCCACGCGTTCGGCCTCTCGGCGAGCTGCGCGTACGCCTTGCGGATCAACGTCTCGACCTCCTCGGGGGAACGCGCGGGCGCGTCCGGCGTCTCCGGAGCCCGGGCGTCGGATGCCGCCTCCGAGACCGGCTCCTTGTTGTCCGCCGGACCGAGGTCGCCTTGCCGGCCGAAGATCTCGGCGAGGCTGGTTTCGCCACGGGCGATATGCCGCTGGAGGCCGCCGACGAGTGCCCGCACCGCCGCCGCGGCGAACCCGCCCGCCGGTGCGGCGACGCCCTCGCGGAACAGCTCCGACGCGTAGTGCCAGCCCTTGTCGGTCAGCACGTGACTGTAGGAGCGTCCCTTCTTGGAGCTGTCCACGAGCTTGCCCTCGTTGAGGGTGGTCCGCTCCTTGCCCGTGATGGTGACGCCGTACTTCTCCTTGAGTTCGGGATTGGACATCTCGCGGTCCTCCGCCATCAAGATCAGCAGGGCGCAGGTCGCGGAGAAGGACAAGGGTTTATCAGGCATGGGGTGACCCTTCGAACGTTCCATTGCGGCGCTGGTGGAGGAAGCGCTCCAGCTCGGCGAGCACGGTGCCGATGCGTTCCAACACCTGCTCGTTGGTGAAGCGGAGGACGGCGTAGCCGTCCCGGCGGAGGCGCAGGTCGCGTTGCCTGTCCGCGGCGCGGCGGAGCGGGGCCAGATGCTCGGGGCCGTCGATCTCGACCACGCAGCGCTCGGCACGCCAGAGCAGGTCGACGCGGATGGGATTGGTGAGCGGCCCGGAGGCGTGGAGCTGGTTCCACTCGCGTCCCGCCGCCCAGGCGTACGGCGACAGGGCCGCCTCCAGCCGCCGCTCGGCGGCGCTGCCCGGATGCGGCATCCCGGCGAGGGGCGGATAGGTGAGCACCGGCCGTGCGGGCCCCTCCGCGTCGCCGGGCGCGACCTCGCGGGTGAGGGCCGCCACCTCCTCGGGGATCGGGGCGGGCATGCTCTCGATCCGGTCGACGAAGCGCGGGGCGGGCCCGGTGAGCCAGACCCCGAACCCGCCGTGGTACGCCAGCCATTCGCACGCCGCGACCAGCACCTCCTCGGCGGATGGGGACAGGCCGGGCGGCAGCCGTACCAGGATCGCGGCCTTATCCCGCCGGTAGCCCGCGCGGAGCACCCTGGCCAGCCCCGCGGCGCGGATCTCGGGCGGGAACGCCCCGGCCCGGCCCGCTGGTCCGCGCAGGGCGCGCTCGGCGAGATGGGCGAGGAAGGGCGCGAAGCGCCCGCCGGCGGAGCCCGTACGCAGGGCGAGGGCGCGGACGGTGGGAACGGCCGCGCCGCCCGTCCCGGTGATGCCGTCCGCCCCGGGCAGCCAGGCGGGGAACAGCGCCAGCGCGGCGGACTCCAGCGCCTCCAGCACGTCGGCGACCACGTCCGCGGAGGTCCCGGCGAGGCGGGGAACGTACGTGACCAGCGCGGGCGCGTCATCGGGCGGCGATTCGGCCGCCAGCGCGACGGCGTCCGGGTCGCCGTGCAGGTGCACGACCCGGCCCGTGGGAAGCTCCCTCCACGAGCGCGCCACGCCGTCCCCACCCGTCATCGAAGATCCAGCAATCTTGACCCGGCAGGAGGGTATCGGGCACCGACCGGACCGTCCACAAAATCGGGATTGTCCCGGACCCTGTCGGACAGACCGGGTACGACTAAGGGGTGGCCCGGGAATGGACCACCCCTCGATCCCCACTTCGAGGATGTCAGTCGGAGAAGACCGGGACTCCGTCGCGGACGAGCCTCCAGTTCTTCTCGGCGAACGTGGCCGGGTCGATGGTGCCGGTCGCGGCGGCGTACTCGATCAGCGCCTGGCGGATCTCCACCTGGGCGTTGTAGACCACCGGGGCGGTCGTGACGTGCGGGAAGCCGCCGCCGCCCGACTGCCGGTAGTTGTTGATCGCCACGACGAACTCCTGGTCGGCGGTGACGGGCTTGCCCTGGTACGACAGGTTGACGATGCGCTGGCCGACCGGCTTGGAGATGTCGATGTCGTACGTCACGCCGGAGAGCTGGTCGTAGTTGTAGTCGGGCGTGCCGCCGGCGTTGGTGAGCGTGGCGAGGTCGATCGGCGCGTCCGGGGCGACCTGGGCGAAGTACTTCGCCGAATACTCCAGGTAGTCCTTGATCTGGGCGCCGGTCAGCTTGATGCCGAGCAGCGTGTTGTCGTAGACGTACAGTCCGGCCATGTCGCGGACGCTGACCGGCCCGGCCGGGAACACGGCGGTGCGGCTGAACGGCGCGGCGATCGACAGCACCGGCAGCGAGGCGTCGGGGGTGCCGGCGATGGCCTTGCCGACCAGGTCGGTCTGGACCTTCTGGATGTAGTCGAGGATCGGCGTGTCCTGGTACGGCGACTCGGCCGCCGACAGCTCCTGGGTGGACCGGGCGATGACCTGGTTGACGTAGCCGATGGTCTTGTCGTGCGCCTCCTTCATGAGGGCGACGATCTTCGGGTCCTCCGGGACGGTGTTGGTGTTGAGCGTGGTGGACGACTTGCCGGTCACCGTCCACTTGCCGCGCTGCTTGGTGAGCGTGAAGTCGACGACGCTGAGGCGCTGGCCCCACTTGCTGGGCTCGGTCAGCAGCACCTGCTGCCCGGTGACCTTGTTGGTGACGAAGCGCTGGGGCACGTCGTTGTGCGCGTGGCCGAACAGGACGGCGTCGATTCCCGGCACCTGCTCGGCGACCATGGCGGCGGCGTTCTCCACCGGCAGGCCGGGGCCGTACGACGACGTGCCGTCGTCGCCCGAGTGGGCGGTGACCAGCACCACGTCGGCGCCGAGGCGGCGGATGACCGGCACCCACTTCTTGGCGGTCGCGACGAGGTCGAGGAACTTCAGCTTGCCGTCGACGTTCGCCTTGTCCCAGATGGCGACGCCGGGGTTGGTGAGGCCGAGCACACCCACCTTGATCGGCTTTTCGCCCTTGACCTTCATGGTCTTGATGATGAACGGCCGATACGCCGGCAGCCCGGTCGTGGCGGAGACGGCGTTCGCGCCGAGCACCGGCGCCTTCATCTGCCCGACCCACGTGTTCAGCAGCGGCAGGCCGTAGTTGAACTCGTGGTTGCCCAGGGTCACCGCGTCGTACCCGATGGCGTTCATGGCCTTCGCCATGGGGTGGATCGCGCCGGTCGAGGTGATCGGCTCGATCTTGGCGTAGTAGTAGTCCAGCGGCGTGCCCTGCAGGGTGTCACCGGAGTCGAACAGCAGGGTGTGGTCGGCGCCGCGGTCCGCCCTGATCTTCGACACCAGCGTCGAGATCTTCGCCAGGCCGACGTCGTTGTGCGCGCTGTCGTCGTACTCCGCGTTCTTGTAGTAGTCCCAGTTGAGCGCGTTTCCGTGGATGTCGGAGCTGGCCATGACGGTGATCTTGACCGTGTGGCTCGGGGCCGCGGTGGCGGGGGTGCCGGGCAGGAGGAGACCGAGGGCCACGACCGTGGCGCAGGCGGTCAGCCTGATCGCTGAACTCATGCCGGGTGACGATAGTGCTGCGCAATTACTACATGGTCACGAAGTCCTTAACCGGACATGTCAGGACACTCTGCATTGCGTATTCCCCACGGCCGCTGGTGCCCTGGGTAGGAGCAGTGGGGTGACGGACAAACTCGGGGCGTACCGGGCCAAACGCGACACCGCGCGCACCCCTGAGCCGATCCCGCCCGAAGGGCCGCTGCCGCGGGGCGAGGACGACACGTTCGTCGTCCAGGAGCACCACGCCCGGTCCCTGCACTGGGACCTGCGCCTGGAGCGGGGCGGGGTGCTGGTCTCCTGGGCGATCCCCAAGGGCCTGCCGCCCGATCCCGCGACCAACCACCTCGCCGTCCACACCGAGGACCACCCCGTGGAGTACGCCGGGTTCGAGGGCGAGATCCCCAAGGGCGAGTACGGCGGCGGCACGATGACGATCTGGGATCGCGGCCACTACACCACCGAGAAGTGGAGCGACCACGAGATCAAGATCGTGCTGAGCGGCTCCCGGGTCGCGGGCCGTTACGTGCTGTTCCGGACCGGTGACCGCGACTGGATGATCCACCGGATGGACCCGCCCGGCGACCGGTGGGAGCCGCCGCCCGTCCCGCTCGCGCCGATGACCCCGGTGACCCGCGCCCGCGTGCCGCGCGATCCCGGGGCGTACGCCTGGGAGTTCTGGTGGGGCGGCGTGCGGGCCCTGGCGTACGTGGAGGGCGGCCGGCTCACGCTGCGCGACGCGGCCGGCGCGGACGTCACGGCGGGGCACCGCTGGCTGCGCCCGCTGGCCGGGTCGTTCGGCAGCCGGGCCGTCGTCCTCGACGGCGAGGTCGTCACGGTCGCGGGCACCGTCGTCTATATCGCCTACGACCTGCTGTATGACGCCGGCCGGTCGCTGCTGGCCGAGCCGTTCGAGCACCGGCGTACCGGGCTGGAGAGCCTGGCGGTGGACGGGCCGCGCTGGCAGACGGCGCCGTCCTGGCCCGGGGAGGTGCACGCGGTGCGGCGGGCGGCGGCCGAGCAGGGCCTGCCCGGGGTGGTGGGCAAGCGCCTCGGCTCCGCGTACGCGCCGGGGGAGGAGTCGCCCGCCTGGGTACGGCTGCCCGCGAAGGCTGCAGGGTAAGGCCGGTGGTGCGGGGTAGGGGGGACCTCGGGAGGTGGCGAGATGTCGGAAAAGCACCACCCGGTCATCGGTGAGCACAAGTACGAGCAGGAGATCCACGGACCGGACGAGCATGAGGAGCGCCCGGGCCGCAGTCTGGTCACGACGGATCATCAGGTGATCAGGCGGTGGGCCGAGGAGCGGGGCGCCCGGCCCGCCACCGTCCCCGGCACCGAGCACGACGGCCGCCCCGGGGTCCTCCGGTTCGACTTTCCCGGCTACGGCGGTGGCGACCTCCGGGAGATCTCCTGGGACGAGTGGTTCACAACGTTCGAGGAGCGCGAGCTCAACTTCATTTACCAGGAGCACCGCAAGGACGGCAGTCCGAGCAACTTCTTCCGGCTGGAGGGCCCCGAGCGCGCGGGCGCCTGACCGGCCGGTGTCTACGAGGACTTCTCGCCGTCCCGCGTGGTGGCCGGCGGGAGCAGGCCGAGTTCGGCGGCGTAGTCCTCCAGCTTGGCCCGCAGCTGCCTGCGCCCCCGGTGCAGGCGTGACATGACCGTGCCGATGGGGACGTCCGTGATCTGCGCGATTTCCTTGTAGGCGAAGCCCTCCACGTCGGCGAGGTAGACCGCCAGCCGGAAGTCCTCCGTCAGGTCCTGCAGCGCCTGCTTCACCCGGGAGTCGGGCAGCCCCTCCAGCGCCTCCGTCTCGGCGGACTTGAGCCCGGACGAGGTGTGCGAGGCCGCCTCGGCGAGCTGCCAGTCCTCCACGTCCTCGGTCGCGGCCCGCTGCGGCTGCCGCTGCTGCCTGCGGTAGGTGTTGATGTAGGTGTTGGTCAGGATGCGGTACAGCCAGGCCCGCAGGTTCGTGCCCTCCTCGAACTGGTGGAAGTTGGTGAAGGCCCGCATGTAGACGTCCTGCACCAGGTCCTCGGCGTCGGCGGGGTTTCGGGCGAGCCGCAGGGCACCGGCGTAGATCTGGTCGATGTACGGCAGCGCGTCCCGCTCGAACCGCAGCCGCCGCCGCTCGACCGCCGTGCCATCGACGATCGTCATATCCCCACCTCCTTGAGAGCCCGTGGCCGGTTTGTCTGATTCGGCTGCATGGTCCGCCTACCCGTCGTCCCTGTTTCGACACGGCTCGCGGGTCTGTTTTCGGCAGGGTCTGTTTCCGGCTACCGCGGCCCATCGGCGGCGTGACCGAATGCCCCGGCGGCGCGGTCGGCCGCAGGGAAGCCCGGCGCGTCCGGGTTCAGGCGGCGTCGCGGTGGCCGGTCGGCGGTGCCGTACCACCCGGGGCGGGACCGGGAGAAGAGCCTCTCGGAGTGGTGCCTCCCGGAGTGCGGTCTCCGGGGATGCGGTTTCCGGGAGGGGGCGGGGCGAGGTCCGCGCCGCGCGGCGTCCGGTACGGCTCGTGGGCCCGCAGGTCCACCGTCTGGATGATCCGGCTGATGTCGGTGGGGGTGACCAGGCCGATGAGCCGGCCGCCGCCGTCCAGCACCACGGCCCTGCCGTCCGTGCAGCCGCTCATCCGCTGGAGCAACTCGGTGAGCTGGTCGGTCGGGTGCGCGGTGGGCACCTCCGACGGCGGGCAGGCGATGTCCTGCAACCTGGTGGTCGCCCGGTCGTCGGGCGGCACCCGCCGGATGCGGCCCAGCGTCACCAGCCCCGCGAACCGGTGGTCGTCGTCCAGCAGCGGATAGGTGGACAGGTGGTGGCGCAGCACGAGCCGGTCGATCAGGGCGGCCACCGTCTCGAAGGGGTGGGCGACGACCGGGTCGCGGGACATCACCTCACCCACCGTGATCCCGTGCAGGGCGGCGTCGATCTGCGTCTGCTGCTCCTCCGCGGTGGCCGCGTTCACCAGGAACAGACCGATCAGGGCCAGCCAGAACCCCTGGAGGCCGAGGCCGGAGACGAGGTTGAGGAAACCGAACGCGATCAGGACGTAGCCGAAGACCCGGCCGGCGCGGGCGGCGGCCACGGCGGCACGCAAGCGGTCGTGCCAGCGGGCCCACAGGAAGGCACGCAGCACCCGGCCGCCGTCGAGCGGCGCGGCGGGCACCAGGTTGAACACGGCCAGCAGCACGTTCACCGCGGCCAGGTAGCCGAACATCCCGCTGGCCAGGGGCGGCGCGCCGACGACCGAAAGCCCCCAGGCCACGAGGGCGAAGACGCCGCCGAGCACCACGCTGGTCAGCGGCCCCACCCCGGCGATCTTGAGGTCGGCGCCGGGGGATCGGGGCTCGCCGCGAAGTTCCGCGACCCCGCCGAGCAGCCACAGCGTGATGCCGTTGACCTCAAGTCCATGCCGCTTGGCCACGATCGCATGGGCCAGCTCGTGCGCGAGCAGCGAGCCGAGGAACAGCAGGGCCGACACCACCGCGGCCAGCACGTACACCGCCGTGGGCAGGCCCGGGAAGGCGATGGGGAAGCGCCCGAAGGCGAGCCCGATCACCAGGATCGCGATGATCACAAGGACGCTGATGTTGAGCCCGACCGGCAC
>JADGHC010000275.1 GCA_019689655.1 Microbispora sp. | reverse complement strand
CATCGGCCGGCCTGCCGAGGCCGAAGGCGGTGACCAGGGCGCGGGCGAACGTGAGCCGCGCGGGCTCGGCGTCGTCGCCGTCCGCGGCGGCCGGCGGGGGGAGCGAGTCCAGGAACGCGGCGGCCTCCTTCCCGCGGCCGCGCAGCAGGAGGATGACAGCCCAGACGTCGGCGACGTCGGCCGCCGCCCGCTGCCACAGCGCCACCCGGCACAGCTCCTCCGCCTGGTCCAGACTGAGGCAGGCCCAGGCCCGGCGCGCGGCCGCCGCCGCGTCGGCCGCCTCACGCGGCAGCGCGGGGTCGAGCGGGCCCGGCTCGGTCATCTCCCACCGGCCGCGCCGCTCCGCCAGGCACCGGATCAGCCCGGCGTCGGCCAGCTCGCGCAGCCGCCGCGGCACGCCCCCGGTCAGCGCGTGCACCGCCGCCGCGGTGGCCTGCCGTACGGGGCCTCCGACGAGCCGGGTGAGAAGCTCCGCGACGTCCCGTTGCCCCAGCGGCGGCAGATCGAGGTGCACCAGCCCCCGCTCGTACATCAGGCAGTCGGTCGGATCGGGCCGGGAGGCGGGGTCGTCCCCGCCCCGGGTGATCGACGTCCGGCTCACCACCAGGGTGGTGGCGTGCGACCGGTTGAGCACGCGGAGCGTCAGGAGCGTCTCGTGGTCCGCCAGGTGGGCGTCGTCGAGGACGACCATGAACCGCCGCCCGCCGGCGCGCGTCCGCAGGGTCCGCGCCGCCTCCTCGGGCGCCGGAACCGGTCCCGGTGGGAGCACGCCGCGCAGGGCGGCCATCGCGCCGGTGCCCCGGGGGCGCAGCCGCAGTACGAGATAACCGTGTTGTTCGGCGAGCGTGATCGCCAGCCTCAGCATCGAGGTCCGGCCCATGCCGGGGGCGCCGCTGACGACGACTGGCCCCGACGCTGGCCTGTCCAGAGCGCTCCTCAATTGGGCTGTTTGTTCCGTCCTGCCGACTTGAGGCCAGGGCGTCATGGCTCCTCCCCATGTCGAGGTGAATATGAGAAATGACCATTTCTGGTGGGCGCTTCCAGGGTCAATGCCGAACTAACGGAATGCCGGGGGCGGGCGGCCGCGCATCCCAGTGCTGGCATTGGCAATGCCAGCGTCGGTTCGCTCTGTTCATCGGCGGACGGGTATTCGACGCTCGTTTTGACCCAAATCGCGAAGATCGCACGGAGGGTGCGTCCAAGGTGAGCGAAGCAGTTCCCATTGTGCTGGGCGCGGCTTTGGTCCTCACGGTCTGGAGCAGCGTGCTCCGTACCGTGATGACCCCTCAGGGCCGGTCGTCACGCATGGCCCTGTGGACGGTCCGGACGGTCGCGATCGGCATGCATGCCGTGGCCAGGTGCCTGCCGGCAAGGCGGCGCGAGCGGGTGCTGGAGATGTGCGCACCGACGGCGGTGTTCGTGATGGGGGCCGCCTGGTTGATCGCGTCCTTCGCCGGGTTCGGGCTGATCGCCTTCGGGGTGTACGGCGTGAGTCCCCATCCCGAGGACATCACCGCGGTGTTCCTGATGCGCTCGCCCGGCGCCGCCCTCGCCGTCTTCGCGTGGTTGTCGTCGGCGCTGATCCTCGTCGCGTTCACCGTGCACGTGATGCGGATCATCGACGCGTTCAGCCGGCGGGAGCGGTTCGTCCTCCGGCTGGCCGGGCAGGCGGTCCGCCCGCCGGACGCCGAGGCGGTGCTCGCCGAGAGCATACGCTCCGGATCGCGCGACCACCTCGACGACATGTTCGCCGAATGGGGGGCCTGGCTCGCCGACGTGGGCGCCACCCACGTGGCCTACCCCGCGCTCGCCTTCCAGCGTCCGGCCGGGGAGCTGTGCTGGCTCAAGGCGGCCGTCATCGTGATGGACGCGGCGGCGCTGACCGAGGCGGTGGCTCCGGGCTGGGCTCCGCCCAACACCCGCACCGTCCTCGACGCCGGCACCCGGTGCCTGCAGCGGGTGGCGGCGCAACTGGGCGTCCACGTCCATCCGGCGCTGGTCAGCCTGCAGGGCAGGGAGGAACAGAGCTTCGCCGACACGATGCGGCTCGCCGTGAAGGCCGGCCTGCCCACCGACCGCGACGAACGAGGGGCGGAGATGGTCTTTCAGAGTTTGCGCAGGCGCTACGCGCCTTACTCCTTGGGTATCGCCGCCCGGATCTTCTACGCGATCGACAACTTCGAGCCGCCACCCGACAACGGCGTCGGTCGAGCGGAGAAAGACACGCCCATGGCGTGCTGAAGAATCCGCCCTCTCATTGTGGGAGCGCCGCATGTTGTCTGTCCCGGACGTCTACGCGTCCTCCGATCTCACGGAGCCGGCCGAGTTCTGCCGGCGTCTGTTCTCCTCCTTCGCCCGGTCCGACCAGCGCCGATGGGCGGAGGTGTACGTGCGCGGCCTGGACTGCGTGCCGGGCCGCAAGTCGATCCGGCGCATCTCCGAACAGGTGGTGGGCTGGCCGGCGGACCAGTCCCTCCAGCAGTTCCTCAACCAGAGCCCCTGGCGCTGGGAGCCGGTGCGGCGGCTTCTCGCCCACGACATGGCCGCCGTGCTGCGGCCGCGCGCCTGGACCGTCGAGGAGGTCGTCTTCCCCAAGAACGGCTCACACTCCGTCGGCGTCGCCAAGCAGTACGCCCACTCGGCTGGCCGGGTCCTCAACTGCCAGCTCGGGCTCGCCGTACTGCTGGCCGGGCAGGAGGGCGCCTGCCCGGTCAACTGGCGGCTTCTGCTGCCCCGCTCGTGGGACGCCGACGCCAGGCGGCGTGCGGCGACCCATGTGCCGGCGCACGAGCGCGCCCGCTCGCGCTGGCACCATGTGCTGGACGCGCTCGACGAGATGGCCGGGTGGGAGCTCGCCGCCGCGCCCGTGCTCGTGGACGCCCGGCAGAACCGGCGGGTGGACCCGCTGATCCGCGGGCTGGAGGAGCGCGGCCTGCGCTACCTCGTCCAGATCGACGGGCACACCCCGCTGGGTCCGGGCCCGTCTCGTACGGCGGGGGAGATCGCGGCGACCGCCACCGGGCCGTCGGCGCAAACTCTGAACTGGTGGCACGGCCACGGCAGGGTCACCTATAGGTCGACGCCCGTGCCGCTGCGCGGATTCCCGAAGGGGCCGGGCACGCCGTACGAGATAGGCCGGTCGCGCACGCGGGTGCTGGCGGAGTGGGTGCCGGGCCGTCAGGCGCCCGCCCGGCTGTGGCTGACCGACATCACGCAGGCCCGGCTGCCCGACCTCATCGGCCTGATCGGGCTGCGGGAGCGGGCACGCGGCGACCTGACCCGCATGGGCGAGGAGTGCGGGCTGCGGCACTTCGAAGGCAGGTCATACCGGGGCTGGCACCACCACGTGACGCTGGTCTCGGTGGCGCACGCGTTCCGCTTGCTCGGGTCGCTTCGCGGCGAGGCCCACCGTTCGGCCTGAAACTTTCAGGACGTGCGGGAAAAGGCGTGGAAAGATTGGAGGTATTTCACCCGGGGGGCCGGGTGAGGCATCTTCACCCGGCGATATGGCTCCACGATAATGGTGGGTTAAGCCGATTTACGCTGGACGACCCGGGCCTGTCGCCGCAGTCGTTGGGGGATGCCTTGTCCGACAAGAGCGAGAACAGACAGGAGCTCGCTCAATTTCTGCGTAACCGGCGCGCGCGCATCAGCCCCCAGGAGGCCGGGCTCCCCGCCGGAGCCCACCGGCGTACGAAGGGCCTGCGCCGGGAGGAGGTGGCCGTTCTCGCGGGGCTCAGCCCCACCTGGTACACCTACCTGGAGCAGGCCCGCGACATCCACCCCTCCCCGCAGGTCCTCGACAGCCTGGCCCGCGTCCTCGGCCTGAGTGAGGACGAGCGTGCGTACATCCACCGGCTCGCGTTCGGCCAGGGGCCGGCCGAGGCCGCGTACGGGTTCGAGGATTCGGACGAGAAGCTGGTCGCCCAGGTGGTGGAGGTGGCGGGCCAAGGCCCTTGGCCGCTGTACGCCGGCAACCGGTATGGCGACGTGGTGGCCTGGAACCGCGCCGCCGCAGACTGGTACACCGACTTCGGCGCGCTGCCCCGGCCGCGCAGGAACATCCTGTGGTGGATGCTCACCGATCCGGAGGCCAGGAAGCGACTGGTGAACTGGGCCGACGACGCGCTCGACGTCATCGCGAGGCTACGGCTGGCGTACGCCACCAGGACGGCGGACCCCAGGATGCAGGAACTGGTGAGCGACCTGGAGGGCGCCAGCGCGGACTTCCGCAGCTGGTGGCGCGAGCAGCACGTGCGGGGACAGCACCAGCGGCCGCGGACGTTCGACGTGCCCGGCTTCGGCAGACGCACCTTCCGGCTCGTCGTCGCGACCGTCACGGACAGCCCGGCGCACTCCCTGGTGATCCACCTGCCGCTGGCCGAGGAAACGGGAACCGGCTCCTCTTGAATGCCGGTTAGCTGCATTTATCGCTTATTTCGTTATCTCGCCATAGACGTACTCATTCCACCGGCGGATGGTGGAGGCGCTGCGTGACGTCGGAGCCGGGCGGGTGTCCATGTCCGGGCTTTTCCGCAGCCGAAAACAACAGACCACAGCGCTGGTCGCCGCACGCCTCGCCACTGATTGGGGGACGCAGTGCACCATTGTCTAATTTATCCAGATTTGTCGTACTCGTCGGCGCATGCCCGCGCGGCCGTGCCGGTATGCCGGTGCCGCGGAGCGGTCCGAGCAGAGGAGACGGTCGCATGAGCACGACGTCCGCCCCTCCACGCGACCCGATTGCGATCATCGGCGCGGGATGCCGGTTACCGGGCGCCTCCGGCCCGTCCGCGTTCTGGGACGTGCTCGCCGGCGAGCGCGACACGGTCGGGGAGATCCCGCCCGGCCGGTTCCCCCGCGTCGACCGCATCGGCACGCGCGTCGGGGGTTTCCTCGAGGACATCGACAGCTTCGACGCCTCGTTCTTCTCGATCTCCCCGTACGAGGCGATGCGCATCGACCCCCAGCACCGTCTGCTCATCGAGGTCACGTGGGAGGCCATCGAGGACGCCGGCATCCCCCTGCGCAAGCTTGCCGGCAGCCGTACGGCGGTCTACACGAGTTGCCTGTGGTCCGACTACTGGGACCGGCTGCGCCGAGCCGGCATGTACGACGTGCACGCGGCCGTCGGCGGGGGCAACTGGGGCAACCTCTCCGGCCGCATCTCCTACCTGTTCGACCTGCGCGGCCCGAGCATGAGCGTCGAGGCCACCTGCTCGACCTCCCTGGTGGCCGTCCATCTCGCCTGCAGGGAGATGTGGGCGGGACAGACCGACATGGCCATCGTCGGCGGAGTGAACCTCCTGCTGGCCCCCGACATCTACCTCGGCCTGGCCGACGCCGGCGTCCTGTCGCCGGAGGGCCGCTGCAGGTTCGGCGACGCGGACGCGGACGGCTACGTGCGGAGCGAGGCCGTCGTCGCCCTGCTGCTCAAGCCGCTCAGCCGTGCGCTCGCGGACGGCGACCGCGTCTACGCCTCCATCATCGGCACCGCGGTCAACAGCAACGGAAGGGGCGCAGGCACCATGATCGCGGCCGGCGCGGGCGGCCAGGAGGCCATGCTGCGCGAGGCCTACCGTGACGCGGGTGTGCGGCCCGGGCAGATCGACTACATCGAGGCGCACGGCCCCGGCACCCCCTCGGGCGACCTCACGGAACTGACCGCGCTCGCCCGGGTCATGGGCGAGGGACGCGAGCCCGGGCAGCGGTGCCTGGTCGGCTCGGCGAAGTCCAACATCGGCCACGGAGAGGGCGCCGCGGGCCTGGTCGGGCTGCTCAAGGCCGCCCTGGCGCTCCAGCACCGGACGATCCCCGCGACCCTTAACGTGCACCGCCCTCACCCGCTGTTCGAGCAGCCGGGGACGCCTCTGGAGCTCGTCCGCCGCACCCGGGAGTGGCCGGAGCGGCCCTGGCCGGCGATGGCCGGCGTCAGCTCCTTCGGCTTGTCGGCCACCAACGCTCACGTGGTGCTCGCCGAGGCGCCGGCCCGCCCGGCGGCCCGCCGTCGCCGGTCGGGAGCCTTCCTGATGCCGCTGTCGGCCAGGGACGAGCGTGCGCTGCCCGACCTCGCTCTCCGATATGCCGACATCCTGCAGCAGAGCACCGCGTCACCGTACGACATCTGCTTCAGCGCCGGCGACCGTCGCACTCACCACGGGCACCGGGTCGCGGTCGTGGGCACGAACGGCCGGGGCATCGCGGCCGCGCTACGGTGCTACGCCGCCGGCGGCGCCCCCCAGTCGGTCGTCACCGGGACGGCGAAGGACGGCGTGACTCCCAAAGTCGTCTACGTCTTCCCCGGCCAGGGCGCACAGTGGCCCGGCATGGCGAGGGGTCTGCTGAACGACAACCCCGTCTTCGCCCGGCGGCTGCGGGAGTGCGACAGCGCGATCCACGACGAGCTGGGCTGGTCGCTGATCGACCTGCTGCGGGAGGGCCGTGCGCCGACCGGCACCGACGAGATCCAGCCGGCCGTGTGGGCCATTCAGGTCGCGCTCGCCTCCCTCTGGTCCGCCTGGGGAATCCGCCCCGACCTCATGATCGGCCACAGCATGGGCGAGATCGCCGCTGCGACCGCCTCGGGCGCCCTCACCGTACGGCAGGGCGCCGCCGTGGTGTGCCGCAGGAGCCGTCTGCTGACGCGGCTCGGCGAATCCGGCCAGATGTGGGCGGTGCAGGTCGGCGAGGCCCACGCGCGCGAGGCCATCGGCGAGAACGCCGACAGGGTCTGCGTGGCCGTCATCAACAGCGCGCACTCCTGCGTGCTTGCGGGCGACGCCGACGCGCTCGGCGAGGTGGTCGGGCGGCTGCGCCGCGACGGCGTGTTCTGCAAGCAGGTGCAGGTCGCCTACGCCTCGCACGCTCCCCAGGTGGAGCCCCTCCGCAGCGACCTGATCGAGGCCCTGGCCGAGCTGCGCCCCCGGCCGGGGGCCGTGCCGATGCACTCGACGATGCTCGACAAGTTGATCGACGGCTCCGAGCTCGACGCCGGCTACTGGATGGAGAACCTGCGCAGGCCCGTGAGGTTCGCCTCCGCCGTGCGCGCCGCGCTGCCGGACGAGGGCCCGGTGCTGTTCATCGAGATCAGCCCCCATCCGCTGCTCGCGTCGGCGATCGAGGACGAGATCGCGGCGGCGGGCGCCGCCGGGACCGTGATCCCCTCGCTGCGCCGGGACGAGCCCGAGCTCGAGTGCATGCTGCGGTCCCTGGCCGTCGCGTACGTGCAGGGCTGCGATCCCGACTGGAGCCGGGTGTACCCGGGAGGACGGTTCACCCCCCTTCCCGGTTATCCGTGGCAGCGCCGGCGGTTCTGGGTCGATCCGCAGGACTCCGCCCCGCCGGCGATCGCCACCACCGCCCTGCCCGCCGTGGCCGAGGGGGACGTCACCGCCGCCCCGGCCGCTCCAACCGAGTCCGACGCCGTCGCGACCCTGCCGGCCCTCCCCGCTCCCGAGGCGGCCGCGGCCGACCCGGACCGGCACGGCACGGCGGACGCGCCGCTCGCGGACAGGTCGCCCGCCGCCGCCGAGATCACCAAATATGTCGTGATGCGCTCGGCCCGCATCCTCGGCATGTCGCCCGAGGAGCTCGACCTGGACTCCCCGATAACCGTCCACGGTCTCGACTCCGTGCTCGCCGCCAAGCTGAGCGCTCAGATCAAGGCGGACCTCGGCGTCCACGTGCGGGTGGGCGAACTGCTGCGGCCGCGCCCGCTGAGCGACCTGACCGGCGAGTTGTGCAAGGCCGCCTCGCTCCGCGCCGTGGCCCGCTGACGCCGGAAGACCCGTCCGTTCCGCTGCCGCGGAACCGCCGGGGCGCCGGGCCCCCCCCGG
>JADGHC010000274.1 GCA_019689655.1 Microbispora sp. | reverse complement strand
CGCTCGTGGCGTCGCCGGTGCCCGGGGCACTCGCGGCGCCGAAGACGTGAACCGGCCCGCCGTCCCCGGGATCGATCGCCAGCAGTCCCTCACCCCGGAACACGCCCTCGTCGGGCGCGGAACCGTAGTGACAGTCGATGACCAGTGAGTTCGGCAGGGTCACCCGATAGGGCGTCTCGGTCACGGGGAGGACGGTGGTGACGCTCCAGGACTGCCAGCCCTCCGCGTAGATCCGGGCCCTCGCCGGGTCCACGGCCAGTGCCGCGATGTCCTCAGTCGTGATTCTGATCACCGGCCCAGTTCAATGGTGAACCGGTTAAGCGTCAAGTGCCGTCTCAGCCTGTGGACGCCTCGGGCCCGTATCTGCCGGCGACATCGGCCGGCTTCGATGCGGCCCGGCCCACCGCTGCCTTGCGCCGCGTCCACGGACGACCCAGGCGAGGAACACGGGAGCTACAGCCGCTCAAGCGGCGCTGTCGGGACATTCACCGGCCGCAGGAGACGGCGGCACGCTTCACCACCGCGTGGTCCCGGGGCGACTTCGCCGCGGACGATCCGTGCCGCCTTGTGACCCGGCCGGCTGACGTACGCCACCGGCCGGTCAGGCGGCCACGGTGCTCTGCACGACCTGCGCCTTGAGCGGTGCCAGGGCTCCGGCGATGGAGCCGATCGTCTCGGCGTCGACGCCGCACGACTCCAGCGCCCCGGCAAGGTGAAAAACCACCTGGTCGAACTCCTCCGCCGTGATGCCGAGCCCGGCGTGCGCCTCGTCCATCGACTTGCCCCGATATTCCTGCGGGCCGCCGAGCGCGGCGGCGACGAAGCTGCGCTGGTGCGCCTTGAGCTTGGCCATGTCGACGTCGGCGAAGTAGCCCTTCAGCATCGGATCGGCGACGACCCGCGCGTAGAACTCCTCGACCACGGCCGCGACCGCGTCCGAACCGCCGATCCGATCAAAGATGGACGCCATACCGCATTCCTCCCGCGCGTACGTAACCTCGTCACCCATGACGATCGCCACAGATCGTTACGGGGTGATTACCGACCGGAAATACGTACGTAGCCGGGTGCTCACGCGGTCGACACACCCGAAAAGGCGCAGAGAACGGCGGTGCGGCGGGGTGCCGGTTGTCGCTCCAGCTAGTTGTTTCTTGGCACTGGTCACGCCATAGAGCCGGAGCTAAATTCCACGCGGGAGGGTGCCCTGCGCGCATCACGCATATGTCGGCCGACCATTACCGAAATTTCCCGACCGGGCTCGGACACAAGGGATCGGCAACAAGTTCCGGTCGATGGTGAACTTCGCCCAGGAGGTCACCGACCTCACGGTGCCCGAGAACGTCGCCAAGACCTTCGAGGTCAAGCACCGGGAGATCTGCGACGGCCTGACGACCGGCAACGAGGAGCTGGCAGCCGGTTCGAGCTGATCGACGGGCGGTTCGACCGCATCGAGCAGGAGCAGGCCGGCATCAAGACCATCCAGCAGCAGATGCTGGAGATCCTGGTGGACATTCAGCGGCAGCTGTCGTAGTCGGCGCTTGAGCAGGTGCAAACCCCCGATCGTGAGCCGGCCGGGGGCTTTTTCATGCAGCGGGCCAGAGGCCCGCCTTGCCGAACATGGTTCGATAGGGACATACTGCAAGATCTTGGAACGCTCCAGACGTAAGAGCATAAGAGGAACGAATGAAGTACGTGAGGCCCGCACTCGCAGCACTGGCGCTCGTGCTGGTGGCCGGGTGCGGCGGTCCCGTCACCGCCGAGGAGGTTGTCCAGAGCCTGCGCGACGCGGGGTACCCGTGCGACCCCGGCGAGGAGCGGATCGGCCAGAACGAAAACCCCGACATCTCCTTCAAGTGCGGGGGAGCCTGGGCGTACGCCGTCTACGACAGTGACCAGCTCCGCTCAGACCTCACCATCGAGTGGGAGAAGATGACCAGCGAAGCCACCAGTAGGGACTGGGCCTTGGCGGACACGGAGGCAGACCGGTCCGTCATGATGTTCTACGACCCCGACAACACGGAGCCCGACTACCCCTTCTGGGAACTGCTTTGCATGGATAAGGGCTGCATCTCCGCAGCCAAGAGCCTCGGCTACAGGTCGTAACCCAACGAGAAAGGCCCCCGGCGACTCCAGGCTCACGGTTCGAGGCTCTCCGGGATGGAGTCGGAGCGGCCCTTCGGGCGTTCGGTGCGGCCGTACGCGTCGTAGATCTTCACCCAGCGGATGCCGGGCAGCCGCTTGAGCGTGGGCATGATCTCGTCGGCGACGGTGAACGCCGACCCGCCGCTGGAGAGCGAACCGGTGAGCCGCACGTGGGCCACCCCGTCACGGACGACGACGGAACGCACACCGGTGGCCCCCGAAGCCACGAACCGCAGCCCCTTGGCGTACTCCGCCTGCGTCGGCCCGGCGAACAGCCGCTGGAGCGCGCCCCGCGCGGTGGACGGCGGCACCACCGGGCGCGACACCGCCGCCGTGTACGGCCGCCGTCCGGCGGCGTACGCCCGGGAGTCGAGGAAGTACGTCCGCACGGGCACGGTCCGATAGGGCGTCGCGATGTCCACGATCACCCGGCTCGGGCGGGTGAGGGTGTAGACGCGGTACGACGCCTTCCGCGACAGGCCGATGCCGAACGTGAGCGTCCCCTCGAAGTCGCCCGCGTTGACGACCTGGATCACGCCGGGCAGCGCGAAGGTCTCGCGGGCGGGACCGTAGGTGGGGTGCCCGTTCCCGTCGTGGCCGGTCGCGCCGCCGAAGCGCAGCTTGAGGATCGCGTCGCCGGCCACCGGGACCGAGTGGCCCGAACCGTCGGCGATCAGCCGGGACACGTAGCCGGCGCTCCGCCGGGCCGGGAGTCGCCCGCGGAATTCGAAGACGACCCGGTCGAGCCCGGGATGATGCGCGGCGCGCACGTCGACCAGGGTCGCCAGGCGCGGAGCCGCGTGAGCCGCCGTCGCGACACCCGACGTCGCAACACCGGATGTCACGGCACCGGATGTCACGGTTGCGGCGTTCGCGGCGAAGGCCGCCGTGGTGAAGGTCGTCGTGGTGAAGGTCGTCGCGGCGACAGCCGACGCGGCATTGTCCGTCGCGGAGGCCGGGGCGACCAGGACCACCGGCAGGGTCACGAACGGCACGGCCAGGGCCGCGAGCGAGCGCCGGGGGGGCGGGTACATGAGGGCTCCTCTGCCGGGTTCCTGTCGCGGGCCGGGGGACCCGCGGATGGGGCGCGCCACGGCGCCTACGTGAAGTATCCCCAGGTAGACCGCGTTCCGGGATGGGACAGATCTGTCACCTTTCCATCGGGCCATCCACCCCATTGACGGCACGGTGCGCCCTATGTAACATCTGGGCAACCAAATGTAAGAAATTTGCAGAGTTAAATACAGACTTTGCGGCTCTCCGCAAGTTTCGGCAGGAAGCACTGCGTCCGTGCGCCCCGCCACCCGTCACCTTTCGCACGAAAGGACATGAGGTGTTGTCGGCCACGGCAGTGGGCAACCGGTCGCCACCAGGACCCGGCGAGTCCCGATCCCCCACACCCCCCACGAGTTCCTGCCGGACAGAGGACCGCAAATGCCGAAAACGCATGTCCCGCTATTGCGCTTGATCGCCGTGGTGGCCGCGGCCTGCCTGCTCGCCGTGGCCGCGCCCCTCTCCCCCGCCTCCGCCGCCGGCGGCCCCAACCTCGCCGCCGGCCGCACCGCGACCGCGAGCAGCAGCAACAGCCCGTACGTCGCGGGCAACCTCGACGACGGCAACCAGGGCACCTACTGGGAGAGCGCCAACAACGCCTTCCCCCAGTGGGCCCAGGTCGACCTCGGCGGCGCGACGAGCATCGACCAGGTCGTGCTCAAGCTGCCGGCGAGCTGGGAGGCCCGCACCCAGACCCTGTCGGTGCAGGGCAGCACCGACGGCTCGAACTTCTCCACCCTCGCCGCCTCCGCGGGCCGCGCCTTCAGCCCCGCGAACGGCAACACGGTGACGATCAACTTCACCGCGGCCACGGCCCGGTACGTCCGGATCCACATCACCGCCAACACCGGCTGGCCCGCGGCGCAGCTTTCCGAGATCGAGGTGTACGGCGCCGCCACCGCCTCCGGCAACCTCGCCCTCGGCAAGACCATGAAGGAGAGCGCGCACGCCGACGTGTACGTCGCGGGCAACGCCAACGACGGCAACCAGGCCACCTACTGGGAGAGCGCCAACAACGCCTTCCCCCAGTGGCTGCAGGTGGACCTCGGCGCCTCGACGGCGGTCAACAAGGTGGTGCTGAAGCTCCCGCCCACCTGGGAGGCCCGTACGCAGACGCTCGCCGTGCAGGGCGGCACCGACGGCTCGGACTTCTCCACCCTCGCCGCCTCCGCGGGCCGCTCCTTCAGCCCCGCGAGCGGCAACACGGTCACCATCACCTTCTCCACCGCGAACGTGCGGTACGTCCGGGTGACCATCACCGCCAACACCGGCTGGCCCGCCGGGCAGATCTCCGAGTTCGAGGTGTACGGCCCGGCCCCCACCGGTGACACCCAGCCGCCGACCGCGCCGTCGAACCTGGCCTACACCGAGCCGGACACCGGCCAGATCCGGCTCACCTGGTCGGCGTCCACCGACAACGTCGGCGTCACCGGCTACGACATCTACGCCAACGGCGTGCTGCGCACCAGCGTGCCCGGGAACGTCCTCACCTACACCGACACCCAGCCGGCCGACGCCACGGTGTCGTACTACGTGCGGGCGAGGGACGCGGCCGGGAACGAGTCGGCCGACAGCAACACCGTCACCCGCAAGGGCGCGACCGGCGACACCCAGGCGCCGACCGCCCCGGGCAACCTCGCCTACACCGAGATCACGCCGGGGCAGATCAAGCTCACCTGGACGGCGTCCACCGACAACGTCGGCGTCACCGGCTACGACATCTACGCGAACAACGTGCTGCGCGCCAGCGTGGCCGGAAATGTCACAACCTACACCGACACCCAGCCCACCACCGTCACCGTGACCTACTACGTGCGGGCCAAGGACGCGGCGGGCAACGAGTCGATCAACAGCAACACCGTCACCCGCAACGGCTCGGGCGGCGGCTCCAACATGGCCGTCGGCAAGCCGATCACCGCATCCTCCTACACGTTCACGTACGTCGCGGCGAACGCGAACGACAACGACCTGACGACGTACTGGGAGGGCGCGGGCGGCTCCTACCCGCAGACGCTGACCGTCCAGCTCGGGGCCAACGCGGTCGTGAGCTCGGTCGTGCTGAAGCTCAACCCGGACCCCGTCTGGTCCACCCGTACGCAGACGATCCAGGTGCTGGGCCGGGAGCAGAGCGCGTCGGGATTCACCAACCTGGTCGACGCCGCGACATACACTTTCAACCCGGCGAGCGGCAACACGGTGACGATCCCGGTCTCCGCCACGGTCGCCGACGTGCAGCTCAAGTTCACCGCCAACTCCGGGGCCCCGGCCGGGCAGGTGGCCGAGTTCCAGGTGATCGGCACCCCGGCGCCCAACCCCGACCTGACCATCACCTCCCTGTCCGCCTCTCCGGCGTCCCCGGTCGAGACCGACGCCGTCACGCTGTCGGCGACGGTGCGCAACGCGGGCAGCCTCGGCTCCGGCGCCACCGCCGTGACCTTCTACCTGGGCGGGACCAAGGCGGGCACCGCCTCGGTCGGCGCCCTCGCCGCCGGCGCCTCGGCCACCGTGACGGCGGACATCGGCCGGCGCGACGCGGGCAGCTACCCGCTGAGCGCCACGGTCGACGAGTCGAACGCGGTGATCGAGCAGAACGAGACCAACAACTCCTTCACCGCCTCCTCCCCGCTGGTCGTCAAGCCGGTGGACAGCTCCGACCTGGTGGCCGCGCCGGTGAGCTGGTCGCCCGGCAACCCGGCGGGCGGCAGCACGGTGACGTTCTCCGTGGCGATCAAGAACCAGGGCACGGTCGCCTCGGCGGGCGGCGCCCACGGCGTCACCCTCACGATCACCGACGACTCGGGGACCGTGGTCAAGACGCTGACCGGCTCCTACAGCGGCACGATCGCGGCCGGGGCCACGACGAGCCCGGTGAACCTGGGCACGTGGACCGCCGCCAACGGCAGATACACGGTGAAGACCGTGCTCGCCGCCGACGCCAACGAGCTGCCGGTCAAGCAGGCCAACAACACCTCCACGCTGCCGCTCTTCGTCGGCCGCGGCGCGAACATGCCGTACGACACGTACGAGGCCGAGGACGGCGTGACCGGCGGCGGGGCGACGGTCGTCGGCCCGAACCGGACCATCGGCGACCTGGCCGGCGAGGCGTCCGGCCGCAAGGCGGTGCGGCTGGCCACCACCGGCAGCTACGTGGAGTGGACGACGCGGGCCGACACCAACACCCTGGTCACCCGCTTCTCCATCCCCGACGCGCCGGGCGGCGGCGGCATCGACGCCACGCTGGACATCTACGTCAACGGCAGCTTCCTCAAGGCGATCAACCTGACCTCGAAGTACGCCTGGCTGTACGGCCCCGAGGCGAGCCCGGGCAACTCGCCGGGCATGGGCGCGCCGCGGCACATCTACGACGAGGCCAACGTCATGCTCGGGACGACCGTCCCGAAGGGCAGCAAGATCCGCCTGCAGAAGGACGCCGCCAACACCTCCACGTACGCCATCGACTTCATCAACCTGGAGCAGGTGTCGGCGATCCCCAACCCCGACCCCGCGGCGTACGTCGTGCCGGCCGGGTTCACCCACCAGGACGTGCAGAACGCGCTCGACACGGTGCGGATGGACACCACGGGCACGCTCGTGGGCGTCTACCTGCCGCCGGGCGACTACCAGACGTCGGGCAAGTTCCAGGTGTACGGCAAGCCGGTCAAGGTGGTCGGCGCCGGGCCCTGGTTCACCCGGTTCCACGCGCCCTCGACGCAGGAGAACACCGACGTCGGCTTCCGGGCCGAGTCGTCGGCCAACGGCTCGACGTTCTCCGGGTTCGCCTACTTCGGCAACTACACCAGCCGGATCGACGGGCCGGGCAAGGTGTTCGACTGGCAGAACGTCGCGAACATGACGATCGACAACATCTGGGTCGAGCACCAGGTCTGCATGTACTGGGGCGCCAACACCGACCACATCACGATCAAGAACTCGCGGATCCGTGACACGTTCGCCGACGGCGTCAACATGACCAACGGCAGCACCGACAACCTGGTCTCCAACAACGAGGCCAGGACGACCGGCGACGACAGCTTCGCGCTGTTTTCGGCCATCGACGCGGGAGGCGCCGACGAGAAGAACAACGTCTACGAGAACCTGACCGCGATCCTGCCGTGGCGCGCGGCCGGCATCGCGGTGTACGGCGGGTACGCGAACACGTTCAGGAACATCTACATCGCGGACACGCTGACCTACTCCGGCATCACGATCAGCTCGCTCGACTTCGGCTACCCGATGAACGGCTTCGGCGCGAGCCCGCCCACGGCGTTCGACAACATCTCGATCGTCCGTGCGGGCGGCCACTTCTGGGGCCAGCAGACGTTCCCGGCGATCTGGCTGTTCTCCGCGTCGAAGGTGTTCCAGGGCATCCGGGTCAGCAACGTGGACATCGTGGACCCGACGTACTCGGGGATCATGTTCCAGACCCAGTACGACCACGGCCGGCCGGTCAACCCGATCACCGACACCGTCTTCACCAACATCTCGATCTCCGGTGCGCGCCGCAGCGGCGACGAGTTCGACGCCAAGTCCGGCTTCGGCCTGTGGGCCAACGAGCTGCCCGAGCCCGACCAGGGTCCCGCGGTGGGGTCGGTGACCTTCAACAATCTGAGGTTCAGCGACAACTACCAGGACATCAAGAACACCACGTCCACCTTCACGATCACCATCAACCCCTGATCACGTGAAAGGCGCCCCCCGGGGGGGGAAACCC
>JADGHC010000273.1 GCA_019689655.1 Microbispora sp. | reverse complement strand
GGCGCTGCGCGACTGCGCCGACACCGCGTCCTTCGGCGCGGCCGTACGGGACGGCGTCGTCGAGCTGTACGGCCCGGGCGACGAGCGGTCGGGCCGCATCGCCGAGATGGTCGCCAGGACCGTCCCCGGGGTGACCGACGTCGTCTTCCCCGAGGGACTGGTCAGTTGAATGCCGGTGATGACGCATCATTTACATGGGACGAGGAAAGGGCACCCATGACTACGACCAGGCTGACCCCTCGTGTGGACATCCGCCGGGCGGCCGAGCGTTTCGCCACCCGCACTTCCTGGCTGGATTCGAAGCACTCGTTCTCGTTCGGCGGCCACTACGACCCCGGCAACACCCACCACGGCCTGCTGCTGGTCAACAACGACGACGTCGTCCGCCCGGGCACCGGCTTCGAGACCCACCCGCACCGAGACATGGAGATCGTCACCTGGGTGCTCCGGGGATCGCTGGTCCACCAGGACTCCGAGGGCCACTCCGGCGTCATCTACCCGGGCCTGGCCCAGCGCATGAGCGCGGGCACCGGCATCCTGCACTCGGAGAAGAACGACTCCTGGCGGCTCACCGGCGGCGACGCCCACGACGAGCCCGTCCACTTCGTGCAGATGTGGGTCGTCCCCGACGAGCCCGGCATCACCCCCGGCTACGAGCAGCTGGAGATCGAAAGCGACCTGCTGGCCGGTGGTCTGGTGCCGGTCGCCAGCGGCATGGACAAGCACGCGGGCGAGGCCGCCATCCGCATCAAGAACCGGTACGCCGCGCTGTACGCCGCCCGTCTCCGGCCGGGCCGCGCCGTGGAGCTGCCCGAGGCGCCGTTCCTGCACCTGTTCGTGCCCCGGGGGAGCGTCACCCTGGAGGGCTCGGGCACCCTGGAGACCGGCGACGCCGTACGGTTCACCGCCACCGGAGGGCAGCGGGTCACCGCGACGGAGCCCGCCGAGATCCTCGTGTGGGAGATGCACGCGACGATCGCCGCCTGACGCCCCGTCGAGGCGGCGGGACCGGCCCGGTTGTTCGCGCCGGGCGGCACGCCGTTCGAGGAGCCCCTGGTGATGGGGCCGCGTGCTCAGCCGACCGGCGAGCCCGCGCGCCTCCTGGTGAAGCAGGTCAGCACGGCCAGCGCGGAGACGGCGGTCATGCAGCCCAGCGCCCAGCGGTAGCCGGTCACGAGCCGTTCGACCGCCGAGGCGGAGACGTGGGACAGCGTCCCCGCGAAGACCGCGTCGTGCAGCCCGGCCGGCAGCGGCACCGTGATGATCGACAACACCAGCGCGGTGCCGACCACCACGCCGGTGTTCTGCAGCATCAGGCGCATGGCGTTGACGATCCCCAGCCGGTGCGACGGCACCCCGTCGAGGATCGCGGTGGTGTTGGACGGCAGGAACATCCCGGAGCCGATCCCGATCGGCACGAGGGCGGCCATGAGCGCCGCGGACGGGACGCCGGGGGAGATCAGGCACAGCAGGACGGCCAGGCCCGCCGTCGTCAGCGAGGTCGCGGCGACCGCGACCGTGCGCGGGCCGAGGCGGCGCAGCACGAAGCCCGCCCCGACCGACGCCGCCATCGCCGCGATCGACAGCGGCAGCACCTTCAGCGCCGCGCGCACCGGGTCTTCCCCGCGGACCGCCTGGAAGAACAGCGACACGAGGAGCACCACCCCGACCCGGGCGGTCGAGTTGAGGAACGACGCCAGCGTCCCGAGGGCGAAGGGGAGATCGCGGAACATCCGGATGTCCACCACGGGATGCCGCGCCCGCAGCTCCCGTACGACGAACAGCGGCAGCGTCACCGCGAACACGGCGAGCCCGGAGACCACCATCGGATGTCCCCAGCCGAGCCTGGTCACCTCCGACAGCGCGAGCAGCAGGCCGCCGAGACAGGCGAGCACGAGCGCGGTGCCGGGCAGGTCGAGCCCGCGGTCGCGGCCCTGCGGCGGCCCGGAACGCAGCGCCACGACGCCCCAGACCAGGCACGCGACGCCGAGGGGCACGTTGTACCAGAACACCCAGCGCCAGCCGAGGTGCTCGGTGAACAGGCCGCCGAGCGCCGGACCGGCGAGCTGGGCGATGGAGAACGACGCGGTGTACACGCCCATCCCCTCGCCGAGCCGCGACTTGGGGAAGGCGTCGGTCACCAGGGCGGCGCTGTTGGTCAGCAGCATGGCCCCGCCCGCCGCCTGCACCACCCGCAGCGCCACGATGACCCACGCGTCCGGTGCCAGCCCGGCCAGCAGGCTGGCGGCGGTGTAGGTGGCCAGGCCGCCGAGGTACATCGCCCGCCGCCCGAACAGGTCGGCGAGCCGGCCGAACACCACCATGAGCACGGTGGTCGTGAGCTGGAAGGCGAGCAGGATCCAGCTCGCGGCGTCCGCGCTCGCGTGCGTCTGGCGCACCACCTGGGGGAGCGCCACGTTGAGCGCGCTGCCGCCGAGCGCGGTCAGGACGCTGGCCATGCTCACGACCGACAGCGTCCGCCAGGCGTGGCGCAGCCGCTCCCGCTCGCCGGGGTCCGCCGCGACGATCTGCGGCACGGCCGTCATCGTACGGCGAGCTGGATCATGGCCGGCTCCTCCCTACCGAATTCTAGATTCGATTACTAGAATCCTGTTCACGCGTGGTCGGGTCAAGGTCGAGTCGAGGGAGCCGCGCATGGGCGGAATCGTGGAAGGCCGTGTCGTGATCATCACCGGCGCGGCACGGGGCATCGGGCGGGGACACGCGCTGGAGTTCGCGCGCCAGGGAGCCAAGGTCGTCGTCAACGACCTGGGCGCCGAGGTCGACGGCACCGGGTCGTCCACCGGCGCCGCCGGCGAGGTGGTCGAGGAGATCAGGGCGATGGGCGGCGAGGCCGTGGCCGACGGCGAGGACGTCTCGGACTTCGAGGGCGCGCGCCGCCTGGTCGAAAAGGCCGTGGAGACCTTCGGCGACCTGCACGTCCTGGTCAACAACGCGGGCATCCTGCGCGACCGGATGCTCGTCAACATGACCGCCGAGGAGTGGGACGCGGTCATCCGGGTGCACCTGCGCGGCACCTTCGCCCCGCTGCGGCACGCCGCCGCCTACTGGAGGTCCCGGGCCAAGGCGGGGGAGCCGGTGGACGCCCGGGTGATCAACACCACCTCGTCGTCCGGCATCTACGGCAACGTGGGCCAGGGCAACTACGGCGCGGCCAAAGCCGGGATCGCCGCGCTCACGATCATCGCGGCCAGGGAGCTCGCCCGCTACGGCGTGACGGTCAACGCGGTCGCCCCCGCCGCGCTCACCCGGATGACCGAGAACCTCATCCCGGGCGGCAGGCGGCCGGCCGAGGGCGGCTTCGACCCGGCCGCGCCGGACAACATCGCGCCGCTGGTCGTCTGGCTGGGCAGCGCTCAGTCGCGCGAGATCACCGGCCGGGTCTTCAACGTGCGCGGCGGCATGATCAGCGTCGCCGAGGGCTGGCACGCGGGGCCGGGCGTGGACAAGGGCGCCCGGTGGGACCCGGCCGAGCTGGGCGAGGTGATCCCCGGCCTGGTGGCGAAGGCCGCGCCGAACGCCCTCACCAACGGGCGCATCCCGGAGGAGTGACATGCCGCTCGACCACGGACTGATCGGCCTGGAGAGCGCGCCGTACGAGCGGTCGTGGACGTCCACCGACACCCTGCTGTACGCGCTGGGCGTCGGCGCGGGGACCGATGAGCTCGCCTTCACCACGGAGAACACGGCGGGCATCCGGCAGCGGGTGCTGCCCACCTTCGCGGTCCTGGCCGCCCAGGCCCCCTTGGGACGGCGGCTCGGCGACTTCGACCCGGCCATGCTCGTGCACGCCGAGCAGGCGTTCGAACTGCACCGCGAGCTGCCGCCCGCCGGCCGCGTGCGCACGACCTCGAAGGTTACCGGCATCTACGACAAGGGGTCGGGGGCGCTGGTGACGACCGAGGCCAGGGCGGTCGACGCGGAAAGCGGCGAGCTGCTGATCAGCAGCCGCAGCTCGGTGTTCATCCGCGGCGAGGGCGGATTCGGCGGCGACCGCGGCCCGAAGGACGAGTGGGCCGCGCCCGGCCGGGCCCCCGACTACACCGTGACCTACCCGACCCGCCCGGATCAGGCGCTGCTGTACCGCCTGTCCGGTGACCGCAACCCGCTGCACTCCGATCCCGCCTTCGCCGCCCGGGCCGGCTTCGACCGGCCGATCCTGCACGGGCTGTGCACGTACGGGATCACCGGGCGGGCGCTGCTGCACACGGTGGCGGGGTCCGATCCGGCCCGCTTCGCGGCGATGTCGGGCCGGTTCAGCAAGCCGGTCTACCCGGGCGAGACGCTGACCGTGTCCATCTGGGTGGACGGCCAGACCGCGCTGTTCCGTACGGCGAAGGAGGACGGGACCGTCGTGATCGACCGGGGCAGGGCCGCCTTCCGCCCCGCCTGACGCCGCGGGTCAGTCGCCGGACGCGCCGGCGGCGTCTTCGTGGACGGCCAGGGGGTCGCCGAAGCGGCGGATCAGTGCGATCGCGGCCTCGACGACCTCCTTGGCCTCCTCCTCGGTCTCGCTCATGGCCACCTCGCGGCCGGCCTCGCCGATCACACTGGTGAGGACCGAGACGGTGAGGCGGTCGGTGGGCGTGTTCGACGCGCCGAGCAGGACGGCGTTCTGCCGGACCCATTCCCGGCCGCGCGTGCGCCGCATCAGCTCGAACCCCGGCGGGCCGTCGCCGTCCATGAACAGGCGGGCCAGGTCGCGCCGCTGCCAGGACCCCTCGAGGAACGCCCTGGCCCCGGCGATGAACAGTTCGAGGGGGTCCTTGACGCCGGCCTGCTTGGCCGCGGCCACGCTGGAGGCGGCGGCCTCCTCGTGGGCCGCCTGGTGCTCCTCGTACAGCGCGAGGAACAGCTCGGCCTTGCCGCCGAAGTGGTGATAGAGGCTGCCGACGCTGGAGCCCGCACGCCGGACGACGTCGGCGACGTTGGCGTCGGCGAAGCCGTGCTCGGAGAAGACCTCGCGAGCGGCCTGCAGCATGCTCTTGCGTGTCTGGGCGGTGCGGCTCCACTCCCACGAGCCGCTCCTGCCTCCGGGCTTGCGTGCCATCTGGGCTCCTCGTTCACAGGGACGACGCCATCGTAGCCCGTCGAATTCTAGAAACTGATTCCAACCCCTTGACACCCATCGGGCCGGGAACCAGGCTGGAATCGATTCCTAGAGAGCAATTCTAGAAAAGAGTCGCGTCGATGGACTTCTCCCTGAGCCCAGAGGAACTGCAGATCCGTGACACCATCCGCGCGTTCGTGGAGCGGGAGATCATGCCGCTCGAACCCGAGGTGCTGCGCAACGAGCGCGCCGGCGGCCCGGGGCTCGCCCCCGAGGTCCTGCGAGACCTGCGGCTCAAGGCGAAGAAGATGGGCTTTTGGGGGATCAACACCCCCGAGGAGTACGGCGGAGCCGCCCTGGGCCCGGTCATGTCCGCGATCATCGCGATGGAGCTGGGCCGCACGTTCGTCCCGTTCAGCTTCGGCGGGTCGGCCGACAACATCCTCTACGCCTGCACCGAGGAGCAGAAGAAGCGCTACCTCATCCCCACCATCGAAGGCGAACGCCGTTCCTGCTTCGCCATCACCGAGCCCGGCGCCGGCTCCGACGCCCGCAACATCCGTACGCGTGCCGTCAAGGACGGCGGAGACTGGGTCATCAACGGCGAGAAGACCTTCATCACCGGCGGCAACGAGGCCGACTTCGTCATGGTGTTCGCGGTGACCGACCCCGACAAGGGCGCGGACGGCGGCGTCACCTGCTTCCTCGTCGACCGCGAGATGGGATGGAAGTCCGAGCCGATCCCGACCATGGGGCAGTGGGGCCCGGCCTCGCTGGTCTTCGAGGACGTGCGGGTGCCCGAGGAGAACATCCTCGGCGAGCTCGGCAAGGGCTTCGAGCTGGCCATGCAGTGGATCGGCCAGGGCCGCTACATGATCCCCGCGCGGGCGGTCGGCTCGGCCGAGCGCATGCTCCAGATGGCGATCGACTACGCCAAGATCCGCGTGTCGATGGGCAAGCCGATCGCCGAATACCAGGCGATCCAGTGGATGATCGCCGACTCCCAGGTGGAGATCGAGGCGGCCAAGTGGCTCACCCTGCACGCCGCCTGGCGGGTCCAGCAGGGCATGGACGCCCGGCACGCGTCCTCGATCGCCAAGCTGAACGGCGCGATCATGGCCAACCAGGTCGTCGACCGCGTGCTGCAGATCCACGGAGGCATGGGCTACACCAAGGAGCTGCCCATCGAGCGCTGGTACCGCGAGCTGCGCCTGCTGCGGATCTTCGAGGGCACCGACGAGATCCAGCGCCGGACGATCGCCCGCAACCTGCTCAAGGGGTACGCCCGCCTCGGCACGATCGGGGAGTGAGGATGCCGGTAGGAGAGCTGTTCAACCCCCGGTCGATCGCCCTGGTCGGGGCGACGGACAAGTCCGGCTGGTCGATCAGCACGTTCACCAACCTCCGTACGCACGGCTTCCGGGGGCCGGTCTACCTGGTCAACCCCCGCGGCGGGGTGGTGCACGGCGAGCAGGCCCACCGCAGCTTGTCCGACATCCCCGGCCCGGTGGACCTCGCGTACGTGATGGTGCCGACCACGGCCGTGCTGCCCGTGCTCCGCGAGGGCGCCAAGCTCGGCATCCGCGACTACGTGATCCTCACCGCCGGGTTCGGCGAGACCGGCCCGGAGGGCGCCGCCCTGGAGGCGGAGATCGTCGGCTTCGCCCGCGACAACGGCCTCACCGTCCTGGGCCCCAACGGCAACGGCTTCATCAACGCCGCGGGGGACGTCACGCCGTACGGCCTGCCGATCCCGTCCCCGCTGCTGCGCGGGCCGGTCGGCGTGGTGCTGCAAAGCGGCGCGCTGGCCAGCTCGGTGCTGGCCTTCGCCCAGGCCCGCAACGTCGGGATCAGCCTGCTCACCTCGATGGGCAACGAGTCGCTGGTCACCGTCACCGACGTGATCGACTACCTGGTGGACGACCCGGCGACCAAGGCCATCGCGCTGTTCCTGGAGTCGGTCCGCGACCCCGCCGCGTTCTCGCGGGCGGCGCGCCGGGCACTGCTCGCGGGCAAGCCGATCGTCGCGCTGAAGATCGGGCGCAGCGGGGTCGCCTCGCGCACCGCCCAGGCCCACACCGGCGCACTCGTCGGCGACGACAACGTCATCGACGCGGCGTTCCGCCGGCTCGGGGTCGTGCGGGTGCGGTCCCTGGAGGACCTCATCATCACCGCGGGCCTGCTGGCGGAGATCGGCCCGCTGCCGGGCCCGCGGATCGGCGTCGTGACGCCGTCGGGCGGCGCGTCGGAGATCATCGCCGACCGGGCCGAGGACGAGGGGCTGGAGCTGCCGGCGTTCGCGCCGGACACCGTCGCGCGGCTGCGGGAGATCGTGCCCGCCTTCGCGACCGTGCAGAACCCCCTCGACGTGACCGGATACGTGCTCATCGACCGTACGCTGCTCGGCCGTGCCCTGGAGGCCGTCACCGCCGACCCCGGGGTGGACGCGGTCATGCTGCTGTCGGACCTGCCGCGGGTCGCCCCGCCCGATCCCGCGCCCGTGTACGCCACGTTCTCGGCCAGCGCCAAACGCATCGCCGCGGCCCCGGTGCCGGTGGTCGTCGTGAGCAACGTGCTGACCGACGTCACCGAGTTCGGCCGCGACGTCCAGCGCAAGACCGGGTTCCCGTACGTCGCGGGCGGCATCGAGCACGGCATGCAGGCCATCGGCGCCGCCGTCCGATGGGGGCGGGCCTACCGCGCCGCCGTCGAGGCCGCCGGTTCGGACGCCGGTTCGGACGCGGGTTCGGATGCCGGGCGGGCCGGGGCGCGGGCCTTCGCCGGGGCCGCGGCGGCCGCGCGCGGGACGGGCGTGTGGGCCGAGCACCGGGCCGCCGCCCTGCTGTCGTCCGCCGGG
>JADGHC010000272.1 GCA_019689655.1 Microbispora sp. | reverse complement strand
GAGGTCCGCGACCGGGCCGTACGGGAACTGGAGCCGGTCGAGGAGACCGGTGAGACGGCCCTGACCGTGCTGGAGGTGACGGTGGCCGCGTCGAAGGCGGCGGACCTGGCCGAGCGGCTGCGTGCCGAGGGCTGCGGCGTCCGGGTCGCACGGGAGGCCGCCCGATGACGGCCGTGATCGCGCTGGCGAGGTTCCGCATCGCCGGCTACGTCGCCTCCCACCGGGCGCTGCAGCCGCTGATCGCGCTGCTGGCGCTGCTGGCGGTCCTCTACGCGACCCCCGTACCGGCCGGTCAGGAGATCGCGGCGACCGCGGACTCGGCGGCGATGCTCGTGCCGGTGCTCGCCTGGACCGCGCGCGGCCTGCTCGACACCGAACCCGACGAGCAGCGCGTCGTCGCCCTGTCCGCGCTGGGCCCGAGGGAGCTGGTGGGCGGCCTGCTGGCGGCGTTCGCGGCGCTGCTCGTCCCGGCCGCGATCGCCGAGGCCGTGCTGCTCGCCCGCCTGTCCGCCTCCCCCACCCTCGGCGTGCTCCTTATCGGGGTGTGGCTGCATCTGCTGTCCGCGGTGGCCGGGCTGGCGCTCGGGGCGCTGACGAGCCGTCCGATCCTGCCCTCACCGGCGGTCTCCACGATCGCCTTGATCCTCGGCTACCTGTCGATGCTGGTGATCAGCATGGCCGGAGCCCGCTGGCTCACGGTGCCGGTCATGGGCTGGATGCAAGACGCCAATCACGGCGTGCTGCTGACCCGGCTTCCCCTGCTCACAGTGCAGTCGCTGCTGTGGCCCGCGATCGGCCTGGCCGCCTACACGTGGCTGCGCCGCAGGCGGCCGTGACCCGGGCTCACGGCCGGGGCGCGGCGGCGAGCTGCCCGCACGCCCCATCGATCTCCCGGCCCCGGGTGTCCCGTACGGTGACCGCGATCCCGTGCGACTCCAGGCGGCGGACGAACGCCCGCTCGTCCTCGGGGCGCGAAGCGGTCCACTTCGAGCCGGGCGTGGGATTGAGCGGGATCAGGTTGACGTGCACGAGCTTGCCCTTGAGCAGGCGGCCGAGCAGGTCGGCTCGCCACTCCTGGTCGTTGACGTCCCTGATCAGGGCGTACTCGATGGACACGCGCCGCTTGGTCTTGGCCGCGTAGTTCCAGGCGGCGTCGAGCACCTCGGCGACCTTCCACCGGGTGTTGATCGGCACGAGCGTGTCCCTCAGCTCGTCGTCCGGCGCGTGCAGGGAGACGGCGAGCGTCACCGGCAGGCCCTCGTCCGCCAGCTTGCCGATCGCCGGCACCAGGCCGACCGTCGAGACCGTGATGCCACGCGCCGAGATGCCGAGGCCCTCGGGCGCGGGGTCGACCAGGCGGCGTACGGCGCCGATGACGGCCTTGTAGTTGGCCATCGGCTCGCCCATGCCCATGAAGACGACGTTGGTCACCCGGCCGGGCCCGCCCGGGACTTCGCCGCGCGCCAGCGCCCGCGCGCCCGCGACGACCTGCTCGACGATCTCGGCCGTGGACATGTTGCGGGTGAGCCCGGCCTGGCCGGTCGCGCAGAACGGGCAGTTCATGCCGCAGCCGGCCTGTGAGGAGACACACATGGTGACGCGGTCGGGGTAGCGCATCAGCACCGACTCGACCAGCGAGCCGTCGAACAGCTTCCACAGCGTCTTGCGGGTCATGCCGCCGTCGCAGGTGACCTCGCGTACGGGCGTCAGCAGCGGGGGCATGAGCTGCTCGACCAGCCGCTCGCGCAGCGCGGCCGGCAGGTCGGTCATCTGCTCCGGAGAACCGGTCAGGCGGGTGAAGTAGTGGCGGGAGAGCTGGTCGGCGCGGAACGGCTTTTCACCCAGCTCCGCCACCGCCGCCCTGCGCTCGGCCATGGTCAAGTCGGCCAGGTGGCGCCGCGGCTTGGCCCTGCGGGGCGCCACGAAGGTCAGCTGCCCGGTCTTCGGCTGCTCGCTCACGCAAAACCCTTTCCATCTCCCGCGGCGGTGGTCTTAACGAGTGGCGCACGCGGCTTTACATTCTGTCTGGCGGTCGAATCCCGGAGGCGTACGAGAGGTGAGGTGTGGACACCACTGTCGTGCTCACCAGCACCAACCCGTACGGGAGCCGCACACTGACGATCGAAGCCGACCGGACCGCCTCCGTAGCTTACCTTCGTGACGCGAAGGGGTTCGTTCACGGAGCGGTCTGGCTGGCCAACCACATCCCCGCCCCCGCCGAGGCCGATCTCGGCCGGGCCAACGCCGGGCTGCCGCCGGTGATGCCCGAGGCGCACACCGCACACCCCGCGGGCCGGCCGCCCCTCGACCCGGACTCGCTGTCGGTGCTGTGGTTCGAGGAGGGCGACGGCGTCGCCCTGTACGAGAACGACGCGCTGTTGGCGGTCATTCCGGCGTGGGCCGACATGGAGCGCGGCCTGCCCGGGTACGCACGGGACGCCGTCGGGCAGTCGCCGTTCGCCTGGCCGCTCGGCGACGCGCTGGAAGGTCTGTCCCCCCGGGTGGCCAGGGCTCGCGCGTACTGGCAGTGGCGGCAGGCGGAGGGGAGCTGGGCCACCTATCAACAGTTCGTGCTGGGTCATCTCGACAGCAGGCTCGGGCCGCCCGGCCGTTACTGGGACGTCGGTGGAGACCGGTTCCCCCTGGTCGGCGTCAGCGAGCGCCCGCCCGCCTTCGCACGGGACTACACGGTGCTGTCCACGGTGGGCATGAGCTGCCAGCGGATGCCCGCGGCGGAGATGTACGACACGGCGTGCCGGGTGGAACTGGCCCTGGCGACCCGGCAGGATCCGAGGGTGGCCGCCCGGTTGTTCGCCTGGCTGGGGCAGTATCCGTGGCGGTCGGTGACGTGGCTGGGGCACGGGCACACGGCCCGCTGGTTCCAGGACCCGGCCACGTTCCCCTTGGGCGGCGGGCATCAAGGGGTGCTCATGCTGATGGACCCGCCCGGACTTCCGGATATGTCGGGGTTCGTGTTCGGCGGCGACGCCGTACGGTGGCTGTGGCTGTTCCCGCTCACCGAGCCCGAGCTCCGCCTCGTGGCCGACCACGGCCATCGGGCGATCAGCGAGCGGCTGGCGATGACCAGCCGGATCTGACGCGTCCGGCTGGTCTCTCGGTGGTGGACCGGGTGGCCGGGATAACTGCCCGCGACCAGCCGGTGATAGGCGGGGGATGACCGCCCACCCGGCGAGTACGGTGAACGCCGTCCACGTCGGCATGATGTCCGGGACCTGGATCGGCCGGGCCGGCGCGGACGCCTGCCGTACCCCGGCGAGGCCGTCTGCCGAGTCAGCCGACCGGGACCAGCAACGTGAGCAGCAGCCACACGGGGACGAGCGTGAACAGCAGCGAGTCGAGGCGGTCCATGGCCCCGCCGTGCCCCGGCAGCAGCGTGCCCATGTCCTTGATGCCGATGTCCCGCTTGATCACCGACTCGACCAGGTCGCCGAGCGTCGCGCAGACGACTCCCGCGACGCCGACGACGGCGCCCGCCCAGTACGCGCCCCCAAGCAGGAAGTGGACCAGTAACGCACCGGCCACGACGCAGGCGAGCGTGGACCCGGCGAAGCCCTCCCACGTCTTCTTCGGGCTGATGAGCGGCGACATCTTGTGCTTGCCGAAGAAGATCCCGGCGAAGTACCCCCCGATGTCGCTACAGACGGTGACCGCGATGAAGACGACCACGCGGTCCGGCCCGTCCTCGGGAGCCAGCAGCAGCGGCACGAACCCCGCGAGCAGCACCGGGTAGACCGCGACGAACACTCCGGCGGTCGCGTCCCTGACGAAGCCCTCCGCACCCTGGAACATGCGCCAGGCCAGCAGCACCAACACGGTCGCGGCGAACGCGCCAACCAGGAACGTCGTGCCGCCCCAATAGGGCCCGAGCGATATGGCCACCATGCCGGCCAGCAAAGGCGGCAGCGGCACCCGGATGCCGTACTCGCCGAACGCCTTGACGAGTTCGTGGATCCCGACGCCGACGGCCACGAGGACCACGGCCAGGAAGGCGACCTTTACAAAGTAGAGTGAGCCGATGACCACCACGCCCAGCGCGACGCCGACCCCCACCGCCGCTGGAAGGTTGCGGCCCGTACGGCCCTGCCGCTTCGGTTCGGCGCCACCGGGCGTGGACGCCCCGCCGGCTTCGGGGTCGGACCCGGCGACACCGTCGCGCACGACGTCCGAGCCAGCGTCGGCAGCGGCGAGGCCGTTCGACGCGGAAGCCGGGCCGGCACCCGGACCGGCACCGGTGCGGCCACCCGCCTCGGGACCGTTTCCGCCACCGGAGGGGCCCGCGGGACCCCCGGCCGGGTTCCGGTCGCCGGCGGCAGCAGTTCCGTCCACAGCGTCCCACTCTCTATATACACGTGATCCTTGTGCCGCACCGTGAGCGGGGCGGCACAAGGATCAGGGCCGTGCCGTACGACCCGGATGCCGGGCCGCGACGTCAGACCTCGAGCAGCTCGGCTTCCTTGTGCTTGAGCAGCTCGTCGATCTTCGCGACGTGCTTCTGGGTGAGGTCGTCGAGCTCCTTGACCGCGCGGTGGACCTCGTCCTCACCGGCCTCGCCGTCCTTGACGAGCTTGTCGAGGATCTCCTTGGCGTGCCGGCGGATGTTCCGTACGGACACCCTGCCGTGCTCCGCCTTGTTGCGCGCGACCTTGATGTACTCCTTGCGGCGCTCCTCCGACAGCTCGGGGAACACCACGCGGATCACGGTGCCGTCGTTGCTCGGGTTCACGCCGAGATCGCTGTCGCGGATGGCCTTCTCCACCGCGTTCAGCGAGCTCTTGTCGTACGGCTGCACGAGCACCATGCGCGCTTCGGGAACGTGGAACGACGCGAGCTGCTGGATCGGCGTCGGTGACCCGTAATAGTCAACGGTGATTTTGTTGAACATCGCGGGCGTCACACGGCCGGTGCGGATGCTCGCAAAGTCGTCCTTGGCGACCATCACCGCCTTGTCCATTTTCTCCTCAGCCTCGAGGAGGGTTTCGTCGATCACTGCGGCTCCCTACTTCCCTGCCGGACTCACCAGCGTGCCGATCTTCTCACCACGGACCGCCCGGAGGATGTTGCCCTCGCCCATGAGATCGAAGACCACGATGGGCAGGCCGTTGTCCATGCACAGGCTGATCGCGGTGGCGTCCATCACCCCGAGTCCCCGCGTCAGCACCTCACCGTACTCAAGCTGGTCGAACCGGACCGCGTCGGGGTTCTTACGCGGATCCGAGTCGTAAACGCCGTCGACCTGGGTGCCCTTGAGCAGCGCCTCGGCGCCGATCTCCAGCGCGCGCTGGGCGGCGCAGGTGTCGGTCGAGAAGAACGGCGAGCCGAGTCCCGCGCCGAAGATGACCACGCGCCCCTTCTCCAGGTGACGGATCGCGCGGCGCGGCAGGAACGGCTCGGCCACCTGCTGCATCGTGATCGCGGTCTGCACGCGGGTGTCGATGCCGCGCTTTTCCAGGAAGTCCTGCAGGGCGAGACAGTTGATGACGGTCCCCAGCATGCCCATGTAGTCGGCGCGGGCACGGTCCATGCCGCCCTCCGACAGGGTCGCGCCGCGGAACATGTTGCCGCCGCCGACGACGACCGCCACCTGTACGCCCCCGCGGACCGCTTCGGCGATCGAATCCGCCAGGTGGGCGACGACGCGCGGGTCGATCCCGAGCGATGCACCGCCCGCGAACGCCTCGCCCGACAGCTTCAGCATCACCCGCTTCCAGCGCAGCGGCCTGTCGAACGACGAAGCCGCCGGCGTGGCGGGTCTGGTGTTCTCCTGCACGGCGGCGGCCTCCTCGTATGTCAGCGGGTCGAATAGCTCCTGGCGGTAAGCCTAAGCCTGGCCCACCTTGTAGCGGGTGAAGGCCAGGACCTTGACGCCGGCCTCCTCCGCGACCTTCGCGATCGTCTTCTTGTTGTCCTTCACGAACGCCTGCTCCAGCAGGGTGAAGTCCTTGTACCAGCTGTTGATCCGGCCCTCGACGATCTTCGGAATGGCGGCCTCGGGCTTACCCTCCTCGCGGGTCATCTGCTCGAACAGCGCCCGCTCCTTCTCGATGACCTCGGCCGGCACGTCGGCGGGGCTGAGGTACTTCGGCGCCATCGCGGCGGTGTGCTGGGCGATGTCCTTGGCGACCTGGGCGTTCGGAGTGTCGAGCTGCACGAGCACGCCCACCGCCGGCGGGAGCTGCGGGTCGGTCTTGTGCATGTAGGAGGTGATGAAGCCACCCTCGAGCAGCGCGAACCGGCGGATCTCGATCTTCTCGCCGAGCGCGGCGTTGGCCTCGTCGAGCTGCTCCTTGACGGTCTTGCCGTTCAGCTGGGACTCGAGCAGCGTCGGAACGTCGGCGGGCTTGGTCGCGACGATGTGCGCCACGATGTCGGCGGCGAGCTCCTGGAACCGCTCGTTCTTGGCGACGAAGTCGGTCTCGCAGTTGAGCTCGAGCAGCGCCGCGAGGGAGTCGCCCTCGTGCTTGACGGCGACCAGGCCGTTCGACGCGGTGCGGGCCTCGCGCTTGCCGACGTCCTTGGCGCCCTTCAGGCGGAGAATGTCGATGGCCTTGTCGAAGTCGCCCTCGGCCTCCTCAAGCGCCTTCTTGCAGTCCATCATGCCGGCGGCGGTCAGCTCGCGGAGCCGCTTGACGTCGGCCATGTTTACGGAAGCCATTGTCCAATTTCCTCTTCGGGACCCGGATGCGAATCGTCTGGGGGGTGGGTGTCCGTCGGCACCCACCCGGTGGAGCCCTCAGCGCGGCGGGCGTCGCCTCACCGCGCCGGAACAGGTCGTTCCCTGGGAGATCCCCGCCCGTCGCGGCCGGCCGGAGCCGTCGCGCCCCGGCGGGGACCCGTGGTCGTTCCTCAGGCCTGCTCGTCCTGCGCGGTCTGCTCGGCGGCGGGAGCCTCGGCGGTCTCGGCCGCCTGAGCCGCCTCGCCGGTCTCACCGCGCTCCAGGAGCTCGCGCTCCCACTCCGCCAGCGGCTCGGCAGCGGCGACGCCCGTGGCCTTCTCGTCACCGCGGCTCGCGCCCGCACGGGCCATGAGGCCGTCGGCGACCGCGTCGGCGATCACGCGAGTGAGGAGGCTGACGGCGCGGATGGCGTCGTCGTTGCCCGGGATCGGGTAGTCGACCTCGTCCGGGTCGCAGTTGGTGTCCAGGATCGCGACGACCGGGATGCCGAGCTTCTTGGCCTCGTTGATCGCGATGTGCTCCTTCTTGGTGTCCACGACCCAGACCGCGCTCGGGACGCGGGCCATGTCACGGATACCGCCGAGGGTGCGCTCCAGCTTCTCCTTCTCGCGGCGGCGCATGAGGAGCTCCTTCTTGGTGAGCCCGGAGCCCGCCACGTTGTCGAAGTCGATCTCCTCCAGCTCCTTCAGCCGCTGGAGCCGCTTGTGCACGGTGGAGAAGTTGGTGAGCATGCCGCCCAGCCAGCGCTGGTTCACGTACGGCATGCCGACGCGGGAGGCCTGCTCGACGATCGACTCCTGCGCCTGCTTCTTCGTGCCGATGAACATGATGGTGCCGCCGTGCGCAACGGTCTCCTTGACGAAGTCGTAAGCACGGTCGATGTACGACAGCGACTTCTGCAGGTCGATGATGTAGATGCCGTTGCGCTCAGTGAAGATGAAGCGCTTCATCTTCGGGTTCCACCGGCGGGTCTGGTGGCCGAAGTGGACGCCGCTCTCCAGCAGCTGCCGCATGGTGACGACAGGGGCCATCGTGATGGTCCTCCATGATCGTGTGCCCTCGGGCACGGTCTCGGTTGGCCACGCGGACGGGTTGCCCGCGCCCTGACGCCCCGGGCCGCTTTCACCGGACGCGGTCCGGACCGAGAAGGCGGCTCGTAGATGGGCGTGCGAATTCGGCCTGCCTGGCAGGCCGTCGAACAGTGTACCCGGATCCGCCCCTTCAGTAGACCCTCGCCGGATCAGCACACCGCCGCCCCGA
>JADGHC010000271.1 GCA_019689655.1 Microbispora sp. | reverse complement strand
ACCGGGGGGAGCCTGTGCTGCTGGGATGTCTCGGGGTGCTCGTGGCGGCCAACGTGCTGAACAACCGGGTCGCCCGGCGGTGGGCGCCGCTGACCTCGGTGGCCGCGACGGGGACGTTGCTGTGTTGTGCGAGGCGCGCCGGACTGACCTGGCGTGAGCTGGGCTTCGACCGGGCACGGCGGGGTGTGGTCGTGGGCGGCGCACTCGCGGGCGTCGTGGCGGCCGGATACGCGGCGGGCGTGGCCCATCCCCGGATCCGGGGGTTGTTCCGCGACGAGCGGGCGCTGGCGCTGTCGCGCCGCCGCGTGCTGGAGGAGGCCCTGGTCCAGGTGCCGCTCGGGACCGTGCTGCTGGAAGAGGTGGCCTTCCGCGGCGTGCTGCCCGCCCTGCTCGGCCGCTCGCTCCCGGCCCGTACGGCGGCCGCCGCCTCGGCCGGGTTGTTCGGGCTGTGGCACGTGCTGCCCGCGATGGACATGTGCCACGCGAACCCCGGGTTCGGCCGGCTGACCGCCGGGGAGGCCCCGGACGAGCCTGCGGACGAGCCGCCGGGGAAGGCGGGGCGGTTCGCGGACAGGGGACGGCTGGTGGCCGGGACGGTGGCGTCCACCGCGGTCGCCGGGCTCGTGTTCCACGGCCTGCGCCGCCACGCCGGGCTGCTCGCACCCGTGCTGCTCCACCTGGCGACGAACTCCCTCGGCTACGCCGCCGCCCGGCTGGCCGGGAGGGCAGGGGAGATCGCGGAGAACTCCCGGCCGGCGCGGGCCGCCGCGCCGCCGCGCCGAGCGGCCCGCGGCCGCCGCGTCTCGGCAGGCATCAGCGGCGGACACATCATCGAATATGTGGAAAAGCATAAAAGTATGTAGTTTGCGATGAACCGCCGGTTGAGAATGCGGCCGTGACTGTACGCAGGATCTTCACGCGCTTACTGGCATCGACCGCTGTCGTCGCGGCCTTCCTGTACGGAGGCCACTCGCCGGATTCCTCCGGCTCCGCTCACTCGAGCGACTCCGCCATCACTCTCGTGTCCAGCGAGAGCAGCACCGCTACGGCACCCTGGTGCTACGGCCGCAGCGGCACCTTCAGCGGCGATTTGCAACTCGCCCGTTGCCTGACCGAGCAGTACTGGGCCCGTCAGTTCAAGTCCTGGGGCAAGTCCTACCGGTGGATCCGGAGCTTCACGCCCTATGTCGGCACCAGCGGCCCGGGGTGCGGCGGCGGCTCCTCCGTGCCCGGCAACGCCTTTTACTGCCCGCAGGGCCACTACGTCGCCTATGACGTGAACATGATGTCCAGTTTCTACAAGCGGATGGGCAACGCCGCCATCTACGCGGTCGTCCAGCACGAGTTCAGCCACTCCGTCCAGGCCCAGCTCAACGTGAGCCACGCGCTGACGATCAACCACGAGCTCCAGGCCGACTGCATGGCGGGCGCCACGTTGCGTGGTCTCGTCGACGCGGGTCAGCTCTGGTGGGAGCCGGGTGATCAGGAGGCGATCCTGAACCTCTTCATGGAGATCGGGGACAAGAACATCCCCTGGACGGATAAGCGCGCGCACGGCAGTTACAAACTGCGCTCGAGGTACTACTGGACGGGCTACCAGCGGGGCGTGTTCGCCTGCTGACCAGGACTCGGGACGGCGCACGGTGGGCGCAGGCCGTCCCGGGGCCGGGGCAGCCTCGCGGGTGGTACGCCATCGTGCGCTCATCCCGCCCCGGCTCCCGCCACGACGCCGGGCCGTGGCGGGACGGCCTCGCGATCAGTCGTCGCCGGGGTCGGCCAGGCCGGTCCGGTAGGCGTACGCGACGGCCTGGGCGCGGTCGCGCACCCGGATCTTGGCGAAGAGGTTGTTGATGTGCGTCTTCACGGTCGCCTCACCGATGAACAGGTGGGCGGCGATCTCCGCGTTGGACAGCCCGCGGGCGATCAGCCGCAGCACCTCCGCCTCCCGGGGCGTCAGCCCGTCCGGCGGGGGTACCGCCGTACCCGCCGGGCGGCCGCGCACGTGCGTACGGCGCGAGCGGGACGCGCCGCCGGAAGAGGTCTTACCGGCGGCCTCTCCGCCGGTCTCCCCGGTGGCCTTCCCCGGGGAAGAGCCGGACGCGGCCGGGATGCCGGGCAGGGCGGTGACGGTGTTGAGCAGCCGGCGCTGCACGCCGGGGTCGAGCTGGGCGTCGCCCTTCATCACCGTGGCCACGGCACGGGCGATCTCCTCGGCGTCCGCGCTCTTGGTGAGGAAGCCGCGCGCCCCGGCCCGCAGCGCGGCGAAGACCGACTCGTCGTCGGTGTACGTCGTGAGCACCACGACCTGCGTGTCCGGGAACTCGGCGCGGATCCGCCGGGTCGCCTCGACCCCGTCCATGCGGGGCATGCGCAGGTCCATGAGCACCACGTCGGGCCGTTCGTCCGCGACCAGGCGGAGCGCGGCCTCGCCGTCGGGCGCCGATCCCACCACCTCGATATCCGGCAGCAGGCCGAGCAGCAGCACCAGGCCGTCGCGTACCACGGCCTGGTCGTCGACCACGAGCACCCGGGCGGTCACGCCGGCACCCGCAGCCTGACCCGGAAACCGTCCGCGGTCTCGCCGGCCTCCAGGGTGCCGCCCAGGAGTTCCGCCCGTTCCCGCATGCCCATCAGTCCGTAGCCTCCTCCGGGCGTTCCGGTCTCGTCGCTCGGTGGGTTGACGACCTCCAGCTCGCACTCGCCGTCGCCGAAGGTCAGCCGTACGGCGGCGGGTGAGCCGGGGGCGTGCCGCCGCACGTTGGTGACGGCCTCCTGGGCCGTACGGATCACCGCGAGTTCGATCTCCGGGGGCAGCCGGCGGCGCGGGCCCCGGATGTCGAGCGTGCACTCCCTGCCGGTGACCTCGCGGAACTCCCCGGCGATGGCGCTGAGCGCGGCGGGGAGCGGCGGGGTGTCGTCCCGCAGCGCGGCGACGGCCCTGCGCGCCTCCTCCAGGCCGTTCTTGGCCAGCTCGCGGGCGCGTTCGACCCGGTCGAGCGCCTCCTCGGACCGGTCGGCGCGCAGCAGCAGCCGGGCGCCCTCCAGATGCACGATCTGCGCGGACAGGGAGTGCGCGAGGATGTCGTGGATCTCCCTGGCGATCCGGGCGCGTTCGGCCAGCACGGCCTCGCTCGCCTGCGCGGCGGTCGCCGCCCGGCGTTCTCTGATCGCGTAGGCGACCGTGAAGACCACGCAGATCGAGACGCCGAGGCCGAGACCGTGGGCAGCCGGTACGGCGGCGAAACCCATGCTGATCGCCCCGAGACTCGACAGGGTGAGCAGCAGGATCGGCACCGACCGGCTGAGCGGATGCCGCACGGCCGCCGTCGCGGCGGCGAACATGACCACGGCGATGGCCGGGCTGCGGCCTTTCGAGATCGCGTCGAGGAGGAGGGCCGGCACGATGACGAGGCCGAGCAGGACGGCATGCACGCGCTCCGCGTCCCAGCGTCGCGGGAGCACGGCCGGCCGTAGCCGGACCAGCATCGTCATGACCAGGGCGACCGTGACGGCTGCGGTCAGCGCGGTGACGGCGAGCTGCTCGCCCGTCAGGCCGTACCCCGGCGAGGAGGTCGCCTGGTTGCCTATCATCAGCGCCGCCATCGCCGCCAGCAGGAAGGATCCGGCGATCGCGCTCCTGCGGGGAGACTCCGGCCCGCCCCAGCTCCCGTACGGGTGGCCGGGCGGGTGTGAGCGGTCGCGACTGGGCACGTGCCGACGTTAGCGCGCCGTCCGAATGCTCGATACGGGGGCGTTGGGCAGGGCGTTCGCCCGCTGGGCGACGACGAAGGACTGGACGCCGATGGTCACCCCGACGAACAAGAGCACCGAGCTTTCGGGCGAGGCCACGCCGAGGAAGGTGGACAGGAAGATCATCCCGATCCGGACGGCGACGGAGCCCACCCAGGCGACCAGTGTCATGACGGTGCCCTGCGCCCACGCCACGCCCTGCTGGTCGCGCCACACCCGGGTGGTCGCGGCCCGCAGCGCGCCGAGGCCGGCGGCCACGAGGAGCTCCGCGACGAGCAGGACGACGGCGAGCACCGGGTGGTGCGGATCGATGAGATCGGTTCCGTCGCCGGCGAGCCCGGCCAGGACCATGGCCACGGAGAGGATCAGGCCGATCGGCCGGGTGGCGGGCCGCGGCCTCATCTGCCGGTAGACAACGAGGGCGATGACGGCGAGGGCGATGATGATGACCTGGGTTGTTTGCATGCGCCAGACGCTAGGGAGAACGGGCGCGGACCGGATCGGCGCCAGGGTGGAATGCGGGGGTGGAAAGCGCACATGGAGATCGGGCCCGTCTCCACCCACGGGTGGAGACCGTCCACCCGCGCCGGCCTCATGATTCCCTGGTACGAGAGCGGCCCGGCGGCTGATGCCCGGTGCGGGAGCGGTCCCGCGGCCCGCCGGACCCGCCCGCGGCGCCGCACTCCTCGGTCGTGGCCGTCGCCTCAGTTTTCGCCGTCGTCACCGTCCCGCCGGACGGCGGCGACCGGTGGTCGCCCCGCCAGATAGTGATGACCGGCGGCCGTTCCGGCGGGTGATGACGACTGGCGGCCGCCCCGTCAGGCGGTGATCACCCGCTGGAACGCCTCCGCGTACGAGCCCTCGGGGAGGCCCGCGGCGGCGGCGTTCCTGGACAGCCAGCCCTTGACCATCCCCTCCAGATCGGAATTGTGCGCGGTCTGGCTCTCGTGGGCACGCAACGCGGCGATCTTGCGGTCCACGGTGGCCGTGACGTCGACGTAGTGGTTGGGGGTCATGCTGCCGGTGAGCCACACCTCGCGGACGGTCCAGGCCTCCAGGCCCTCGTCGGCCAGCAGTTCGGGGAAGGCGTACGGGTTGCGCGCGTCGGGATAGACGGCGTCGAGGGTGGCGCCGCCGACCGCGCGGTGGTCCGGGTGGCTGGGGCCGAGCCGCTCGTAGTTGCGCTCGGGGGTGGTGGTGATGACCAGGTCGGGCCGCACCTGGCGGATCACCCGGGTGATGTCCCGCCGCAGGCCGAGCGTCTGCTCGACCATGCCGTCCGGGTAGCCGAGGAAGCGCAGGTCGGTCACGCCCACGCACTTGGCGGCGGCCGTCTGCTCCGTCCGGCGCAGCGCGGCCATGCCGTCGTTGTCCACCGTACGGTCGAATCCGCCCGCGTCGCCATCCGTGACCAGGCAGTACACCACTTCTGTGCCCGCATCGGTCAGCTTGGCGATCGTCCCCGCGCCGCCGAAGTCGATGTCGTCGGGGTGCGCGACGACGACCAGGGCCTTCTTGATTTCCGCCTCGTCCAGCACGAGCAGCCTCCTCATGGTCCGGCACATCACCTTAAAGGGGGCTTGCCGGACGAGCGGCTCCGGATGTCGGTGGGCGGTCATACCCTAAGGAGCGTGTCCACCCGAGCCGCCACTCATCCATTGCTCGACGGCCTCAACCCGCAGCAGCGGGACGCCGTCACCCACCAGGGCAGTCCGCTGCTGATCGTCGCAGGTGCCGGCTCCGGGAAGACCAGGGTGCTCACGCACCGCATCGCCTACCTGCTGGCCGAGCGCGGCGTCCAGCCGGGGGAGATCCTCGCGATCACCTTCACCAACAAGGCCGCCCGCGAGATGAAGGAGCGGGTCGACAAGCTCATCGGGCCGCGGTCCAGGGCCATGTGGGTCATGACGTTCCACAGCGCCTGCGTGCGGATCCTGCGGCGCGAGGCCAAGCGGCTGGGCTTCACCTCCAGCTTCACGATCTACGATCAGGCCGACTCCCAGCGGCTCATGGCGATGGTGTGCCGCGAGCTCGACCTCGACCCCAAGCGCTACCCGCCGCGGTCCTTCTCGGCCCAGGTCAGCAACTTCAAAAACGAGCTGATCGACTACGAGACGGCGGCCGACCGGGCCTCGACCCACCTGGAGCGCACGCTCGCCGAGGCGTACCGCACCTACCAGCGGCGCCTCACCGAGGCCGGCGCGATGGACTTCGACGACCTGATCATGCTGACGGTCACGCTGTTCCAGCTCTTCCCCGAGGTGGCCGAGCACTACCGGCGGCGGTTCCGGCACGTGATGGTCGACGAGTACCAGGACACCAATCACGCGCAGTACATGCTGATCCACGAGCTGGTCGGGCGGCCCGAGGTGCGCACCGTGGACGGTGACGTGGTGCGCGAGGGCGTCGAGCCGTCCGAGCTGGTGGTCGTCGGCGACGCCGACCAGTCGATCTACGCCTTCCGCGGCGCGACGATCCGCAACATCCTGGAGTTCGAGCGCGACTACCCGGACGCGCGGACCATCCTGCTCGAGCAGAACTACCGCTCCACGCAGACGATCCTGAACGCCGCCAACGCGGTCATCTCCCGCAACGAGGGCCGCAAGCCGAAGAACCTGTGGTCCGACCAGGGGGCGGGCCCGAAGATTGTCGGCTATGTGGCCGACAACGAGCACGACGAGGCCATGTTCGTCGCGCAGGAGGTCGACCGGCTCTGCGACGAGCACGGCGTCAAGCCCGGCGACGTGGCGGTCTTCTACCGCACGAACGCCGCCTCCCGGGTGTTCGAGGAGATCTTCATCCGCACCGGCCTGCCGTACAAGGTCGTGGGCGGGGTGCGGTTCTACGAGCGCAAGGAGGTCAAGGACCTGCTCGCCTACCTGCGGGTCCTGGCCAACCCGAACGACACGGTGTCGCTGCGGCGCATCCTCAACGTGCCCAAGCGCGGCATCGGCGAGCGCGCCGAGGCGATGATCGAGGCGTTCGCCAACAGGGAGCGCATCACGTTCTGGGAGGCGCTGCGCCGGGCCGACGAGGCGCCGGGGGTGGCCACGCGCTCGCTCAACGCGATCCGCGACTTCGTCACGATGCTCGACGAGCTGCGCGCCAAGGAGCTTCGGCTGTCCGACCTGGCGGAGGAGGTGCTGAGCGTCACCGGCTATCGGACCGAGCTGGAAAGTTCGGGCGACCCGCAGGACGAAAGCCGGCTGGAGAACCTCAACGAGCTGATCTCGGTGGCCGCCGAGTTCGAGGAGGCCAACCCCGAGGGCACGCTGGTCGACTTCCTCGAACAGGTCTCGCTGGTCGCCGACGCCGACCAGCTCGCGAGCGGCCCCGGCGGGGTCGTCCCCCCGGGGGAGCGCGTTCCGGAGGGAGACGACCACGGCGGGGTGGTCACACTGATGACCCTGCACACCGCCAAGGGCCTGGAATTCCCCGTGGTGTTCCTCACGGGGATGGAGGACGGCGTCTTCCCCCACATGCGCTCGCTGAGCGATCCGAAGGAGCTGGAGGAGGAGCGCAGGCTCGCGTACGTCGGCATCACCCGGGCCAAGGAACGGCTCTACCTGTCCAGGGCGGCGGTCCGTTCGGCGTGGGGGGCGCCCTCCTTCAACCCCGCCTCCCGGTTCCTGTCCGAGGTGCCGGGCGATCTCATCGAGTGGCGCGGCGACCCGGGCAAGACGGCCTGGTCCGCCGCGACCTCCCGCCCGGCCGCCCGTACGGCTCCCGCGCAGAAGGCCGGTGGCCGGCAGGTCCCGAACCTGTCGCCGGGCGACCGGGTCACCCACGACACGTTCGGGCTGGGCACGGTGGTGGCGGTGGACGGCCAGGCCGAAAAGACCCGAGTGAAGATCGACTTCGGCAGCGAGGGCGAGAAGACCCTGCTCCTCGCCTACGCCCCGATCGAGAAGCTCTGAGCGTCGCGCCCTGATCGAGGGGCTCCGACGGGCTTTGCGCGTCCGATGCTTGAGCGTCGGGTGCTGAGCGTCACCGCGCCGATCGCCGCCCGGTGGTCTTGTGCCGCCGGGGACCGTGGCGCCTCTATGGAGTCGTCTATGGATTCGTCGCCGGCGACCGCAACCAGGCCGGTCGCTCGACGCGTGCGGACTTCGCCCGTACGGCGTACGGCGATGCCACCGCGGCCCCGACCCCCGGAGCTCGCTCGGGTGTCGCGGAGACGGGGGCGGCCGGGGTGAGGGCAGGGTGCCGGG